>DKLU01000134.1:1838-12738 GCA_002455915.1 Chryseobacterium sp. UBA6632 | reverse complement strand
AACGTAAGTAGCTTTATTTCCTTTGATTATAATAAAATCTCTTTCCGTATGGTCTGCCTCATCTTTTATGTAAACAAACTTTTTACCGTCTATATTTACATTTTCCAAATGTTGATTTACCCCTTTTCTTTCTTCAAGTCTGGTAAGAATTTGATCTAGTGTACCATATTGTGCTTTTACACCTAAAGTAGCTCCAATAAATAAAATTCCAACGAAAAATTTTCTCATAATTCTGTGTTTTATACAAAAAGTTTTGTCAAGACTCATCATCCTGACAAAACATACTATTTTAATTTAAATTAAAGATTTCCTCTTCTCTCTTGCTCTCTTTCTAATGCTTCGAACAATGCTTTGAAATTACCTGCACCAAAACTCTGAGCTCCATGTCTTTCAATGATTTCGAAGAATAGAGTAGGGCGGTCTTCTACAGGTTTTGTAAAGATTTGTAACAAATATCCTTCCTCATCATGATCAATAAGTATACCTAAATCCTGAAGTTTCTTAAGATCTTCGTCAATATGGCCCACTCTTTCAGGAACCATGTCATAATAAGCTTCTGGCGGAGCAGATAGGAATTCTACACCACGTTTTTTCAATTCAGTTACCGTGTGGATAATATCTTTTGTAGCAACTGCGATGTGCTGTACACCTTCGCCTTCGTAGAAATCAAGATATTCTTCTACCTGAGATTTCTTTTTACCTTCTGCAGGCTCGTTGATAGGGAATTTTGCATATCCGTTTCCGTTTGACATTACTTTAGACATCAAAGCAGAATATTCTGTGTTGATCTGTTTGTCGTCAAAAGATAGGATGTTTACAAATCCCATTACTTTTTCGTACCACTCAACAGTTGGGATCATTCTGTCCCAGTCTACATTTCCTACACAGTGGTCAACATACAATAAACCAGCTTCTTCAGGCTTGTAATCGCTTTCCCATTTTTCGTAACCAGGCATGAAAGCACCGTTATAATTTTTTCTTTCGATAAACATGTGAACCGTTTCTCCGTAAGTATAAATACCGGACATTTTTACTTCACCATGCTCATCTGTAAGAGTTATAGGCTCTAAATAAGGCTTTCCGCCTCTTTTAGTAGTTTCTTCGAAAGCCGCATACGCATCGTCTACCCAAAGTGCCAAAATTTTCACTCCATCACCATGTTTTTTTACATGCTCGCTGATAGGCGAATCAGATTTAAGACCAGTCGTAAGGATCAATCTTATTTTTCCCTGTTGAAGAACATAAGAAGCACGATCTCTAACGCCCGTTTCAGGCCCTGCATAAGCTACAGACTGGAAACCAAAAGCGGTTTTGTAATAATGAGCAGCCTGTTTTGCATTTCCTACATAAAACTCAATATAATCTGTACCGTTGATCGGTAAAAAATTCTCTGCTTGAGCAATTTTTTCGGCAAATGTAAGTGTTGACATATTTTCTATTTTTACTTTTATTCTAGGATGCAAATTACAAATTTCCGGCAAATACGAAAAATATAAACAAACAATCGTTAGTAAAGCTAAATAGTAAGTATCAAGAAAAGTTCATTTAAGTATTCTTAAGTTTATGGTAGAATGCTTAAGATGTATACTTTTGTAATACTAAAAACGCAAGAAAAAAAATATTTCGAAACCAGAAAGCCGCAGAATTTCCGCGGCTTTCTTTTGTATATTGGGTTTATTTCTTATTTAATCTTCCCGCATCCGGGTTGTAATTGTCCCAAATTTTCCATTCACCATTTATTTTTCGGATGAAATAAATCTGAGTGTTTAATTGATTCACAAAATGTTCCTCGTCACTTTCACCTACTTTGAACAATAAATTCCAGAATTCCTGTGATTCTATGATTTTTTTATCCGGCTCATCGGTTACCAAATGAAGATCAAAAACTTCATAATTAGAGCGGTTATTTTTCGTCACCAAATGAAAATCTCTTTCACAAAGCTCTTTACTAAATTGTGAAACTCTCTCTAAAAATGGAGATTCATCAAAAACTAAATTCTTAAAAATCCCAGTTTTATGATTCGGAAATTCTTTATAAAACTCAAACACGGTAGCACAATAATCGTAAACCATCTGATAGAATTTTTGATCATTTTCCTGCTCGTTAAGTAATTTTTTCTCTTTTACAAATTGTATGTAAGAGTTTAGGTCTTTATAGCCTAAAAAAATACAGATTTTATCTAAAGTTTTTAAAAATCGTAAATCGTTGTGGGTTTTATCCTGATAATCGTTCTCGAAAAATCGTTGTAAAGTAACGTGAGAAATAGTACTTCCAATCTCAAATTTTTTTCCTCCCTTCAGCTCGTCAGCTTTAGATAATTCATCCTTAATAATCTCTGAAAGAATAATGTAATGGCTTCTTTTCCATTCTGTTACTCTTCCCAAAACCGAATTTTTTACTTTAGAATGTTGTATAACTTCATCTCTTATCGAATTGTATATCGTCTTCAATTTCTGTGTTTATGAAGCAATAGATCAAAAATACTGCCAAAATTCTAAATTCTGATACCGTTAAATCACAAACGGAAAGATTAAAAATTAATGTTTAAACCTTTCGTAAGCTGCTTTTTCCAACATTTCTCTATCATCGGGATGCGCAATACTTATGAGTTCTTAAGTTCTTTTTCGAAGATTTTAATTTCTCAGTTCAATTATGAGAAAGGACCAAGTGCATTACACTCAGTCCTTTTATATCGTCAACGTACAATTGATTTTTAATTATAAAACTTCAGAAGCGACCTGTTTTTTCATGCTGCCGGTTTCTGAAAATCTTAAATGCCAGCTGAAAGATTCTTCTAGCAAATGGGGTGTATGACCGCCTCTTTCACAAGCTCTGTCGAAATACGATTGCAATTCTTCTCGGTATTCTGGATGAACGCAATTATCGATGATTTTCTGTGCTCTTTCTCTTGGTGCTAAACCTCTCAAATCAGCCAAACCAATATCAGTCACCAAAATATCAACATCATGTTCCGTATGATCGGTATGAGAAACCATTGGAAGAACGTGCGAAATATTATTTCCTTTCGAAGCTGCCTGAGTCACAAAAATACTTAGGTAAGCATTTCTCGCAAAATCTCCCGAACCTCCGATTCCGTTCATGATTTTTGTTCCTCCGATGTGGGTTGAATTTACGTTTCCATAAATATCAAATTCTATCGCAGTATTGATGGCAATGACTCCCAATCTTCTGATCAATCCCGGAGTATTGGAAATATTTTGAGGTCTTAAAACAAACTTTTCTTTATATTTTGAAAGATTTCCTAAAACTCTTTCATAGCATTCCTGAGAAACGGTGATGGACGATGCAGAAGCAAAACTCAGTTTCCCTGAATCAATTAAATCAAATGTGCTGTCCTGAAGCACTTCAGAAAACATCGTCAAATCATAGAAATTACTGTCTTTAAAACCGGTAAGAACGGCATTAGCTACTTTTCCGATGCCCGCCTGAAGCGGAAGAAGTCTGTCGGTAAGACGACCTAACTGCACTTCATTTTCAAAGAAGGCAAGAAGATGTTTGGCAATGGCAGTTGTTTTTTGATCCGGTTCTGCAATATCGGCAGGGCTGTCTTTACGGTTGGTAAAAACAATAGCTTCAATCTTATTAGGATCTACAGGTATACTTTTTCTTCCGATCTTATTCCACGGAGCAACAATTGGGATCACATTTCTGAAAGGATAATCTTCTGCCTGATAAATATCGTGAATACCATAAACTTCCTCAGGAACTTCTGTATTAATCTCGATAATCACTTTTTTAGCCATCGCTGCAAACGTCACCGAATTTCCTACCGAAGTTGTCGGAACAATACTTCCATCTCTTTCGATATAAGCCGCTTCAATCACGGCAACATCTATGCTTTGTAGGTTTTTGGTGTGAAGAAGCTCTGCACTTTCGCTCAAATGCTGATCGATGAAAAGGATTTCACCATTGTTGATCTTGTTTCTTAAAATAGGATCTACCTGAAAAGGCATTCGCTTTTTTAAAACATTGGCTTCTGCTAACTTTCCATCGGTTCCGTGCCCAAGAGAAGCACCTGTCATCAACGTAATCTTGATATCTTCGGTTTTACCTCTTTCTGCCAACGCGGGTAAAATGGCTTTGCTGTCGCCCGCTTTTGTAAATCCGCTGGAGCCAACTGTCATACCGTCTTTAATAATCTTAACAGCGTCTTCCACAGTCGTAACTTTCTGGCGGAGACTTTCTAATCTGATTCTTTCTAACATGTAATTTTGATTTAATTTTAACCATCATTAACTACATATTTTTTTCCTTTAAATAATGATGATTAAATGTTAACCGTATGTTACAAAAATACGGAAAAAGATGCTCTAAATAAAGCATTTAAAGCATCTTTTCTATTATTTTTAATGATAAATTTTCGTTGTTGATTAAACTGATATTTCTATTCTTCCAACCAAGAAGTTTTATACGAAGGATCTTCTACTTTCAAAGCTTCTTCTGTCAATTTCAACGGGCGGAAAGGATCTACCATTACCGCATACTCTTCGGTGAACTTTTTACCGATGCTTCTTTCCATAGCTCCTGGATGCGGTCCGTGAACGATTCCTCCCGGGTGAAGGGTAAAGTCCATCAAATCAATATGGTTACGACTCATAAAATCACCTTCTGTGTAGAATAAAACTTCATCAGAATCAATATTTGAGTGATTGTAAGGCGCCGGAATGGCTTGTGGATGATAATCGTACATTCTTGCACAGAACGAACAAACCACAAAATTATGTGCCTCAAAAGTTTGATGAACCGGTGGCGGTTGGTGAATTCTTCCTGTGATCGGTTCAAAGTTTTTGATATTGAATTTATAAGGATAAAAGTAACCGTCCCAGCCTACAACATCGAATGGATGCGTTGCATAAATGAAATCTGTGATCTGGTTTTCTTTTTTTACTTTAATTAAAAATTCACCTTTTTCATCTTTTGGCTCCACAAAAGTAGGGGCAATAATATCTCTTTCGCAGAAAGGTGAATGTTCTAATAACTGTCCGAATTCGTTTCTGTATCTTTTTGGAGTATAAATTGGCGAGTGGCTTTCTACCACGAAGAAAACAGTATCATCAGAATGTAATTCCACCTGATAGATCGTTCCTCTCGGAATGATTAAATAATCACCCACCGAAAATTCTAAGTTCCCGACAAAAGTTTTCAAAATTCCGCTTCCGCTGTGCGCGTATAAAAGTTCGTCACATTCAGCATTTTTGTAGAAATAATCCATCGATTTTCTTGGCTTCGACAATCCCATTTTCAGGTCGTTGTTTACCATCAAAAACTTTCGGCTATCCATAAAATCGTCTTCGGGAGTTACATTCATTCCCTTAAACATTCTAGGCGTTACATTCTTTTCAACAACGATTTTCGGGGTCACGTCCTTTGGCTCGCCAATAGATTTTATCTGTGTCGGACGGTGAATGTGATATAATAAAGAAGAAATTCCATGAAAACCTTCAGTTCCGAAAAGTTGTTCATAGTAAAATTTGTCTTCCGGAGATTTGAAAATCGTATGTCTTTTTGGTGGGATATTTCCCGACTGATGATATCTCATTTTACTTTTATATGTTGACTCTCAAATTTAATATTTTTTGATGAATTCAAATAAAAAACATTTTTTCATTGAGTTTTGTCGTTCTAAAAATAATTGTTAGTTTTGTCTAACAATTCTAATTTCATGAAGCGAATATTATTTTCTGTTGTCTTTTTATCCACTTACTGTTTTTCTCAGGAAACGGATAGTTTAAGTTTAAATCAATCCATAAAACAGGATTCGGTAAAAACTGTAAACAAGAAGGAAGTCAAAACCAAATTGATTGATGATGTGGTAATCACAGGAACGATAAAACCTGTAAGCAAGTCGAAAAGTCCTGTGGCTGTGGAGATTTACAGCCAGAAATTCTTTCAGAAAAATCCGACTCCGAGTATTTTTGAAGCGATTTCGATGGTGAATGGAGTGAAACCTCAGCTGAATTGTTCGGTTTGTAATACAGGAGATATTCACATCAACGGACTGGAAGGACCTTACACGATGATTTTAATTGATGGAATGCCTATTGTAAGTTCACTTTCTACAGTCTACGGCTTAAGTGGAATTCCGAACAGTTTGGTTGATAGAATTGAAGTGGTAAAAGGTCCGGCTTCTTCAATTTATGGCTCCGAAGCGATGGGCGGAGTCATTAATATCATCACTAAAAATGCATTGACGGCTCCCAAATTAAGCGTTGATGTGATGACAAGTACCTGGAGCGAAAATAATATTGATCTTTCCACGAAATTTAATTTAGGCAAAAATGTAGCATCTTTATTGAGTTTAAATTACTTTAGTTTTGAAAAGAGATTTGATGAAAATAAAGATAATTTTACCGATGCCACTTTGCAAAACAGGATCTCAGTTTTTAATAAATGGAATTTTAAACGAAAGGAAAACCGACAAGCAAGTTTTGCTTTGAGGTATCTGTATGAAGACCGTTTTGGAGGTGAAATGCAATGGAATAAATCTTACCGCGGAAGTGATGAGGTGTATGGCGAAAGTATTTATACGAATAGAGTAGAGGCTTTCGGGGTTTATCAGTGGCCGATGAAAGAGAATATTGTGACCCAGTTTTCATATAATTTCCATGATCAGAATTCATTTTATGGAATCAATCCTTTCACGGCGACTCAAAAAGTGGCTTTTGCACAGACCTATTGGGATAAAAAATTGGGAAGTCATGACTTGATCGTAGGTTTAACTCTTAAAAGAACTTTTTATGATGACAACACGCCTGGAACTTTATCGTCTGACGGATTGACCAATGAGCCTATGAAATCTCCGATTTGGGGTGCTTTTGTTCAGGATCAATGGGAAATTAACGAGAAAAATACGTTGTTGCTCGGTTACCGATTTGATTATGACAGAATTCATCATGCCGTTCATTCACCTCGATTTGCATGGAAATTTTCGCCGAATCCTTATCATACGCTGAGGTTTAATTTCGGAACAGGTTTCCGTGTGGTAAATCTGTTTACGGAAGATCATGCGGCTTTGACGGGCTCGCGTGATGTAGTGATTAAAGATAATTTAAAACCTGAAAGATCGATTAACGGAAATTTGAATTATGTTTGGAAAATCCCTACAGGAGACCGATTGATTAATTTGGATGCTTCGGCTTTTTATACCTATTTCAGTAATAAAATTGTTGGTGATTTTGATACAGATCCTCAAAAAATTATTTATGATAATCTCCATGGTTACGGGATTTCAAGAGGTGCTTCTTTGAATCTTGATTACAGTTTCAGTTTTCCGTTAAATATCAATTTGGGAGTTACTTATCTGGATGTTTACCAAAAATTCGATGGAGAAGAAGGTAAAGTTCAGCAGCTTCACGCACCGAAATGGAGTGGAACATACAATCTGACGTACAAATTCAAGAATAATTTAACGATAGATTTTACAGGACAATTTTACGGACCGATGCGTTTGCCGGTTTTAGAGAATGATTTCCGACCGGAATATTCCCCTTTTTATACTTTGGCTAATATCCAGGTTTCAAAGAGTTTCAAATCAGGATTTGAAGTGTATTGCGGAATAAAAAACCTGTTCAATTTTACCCCGAAAGATCCTCTGATGCGACCGTTTGATCCGTTTGATAAACATGTGGATGACCCGATCAATAATCCGAATCATTATACTTTTGATACGGCTTACGGGTATGCTCCGATGCAGAAAATTCGAGGATTTATGGGAGTTAGATATACTTTGAAATAATAATTTAAAGTAAAAGATAGAAAAAGAAATGATTAGAAAAAAGGTTTCGAAAATCTTTTGTGGTAGAAAAAATGATACAAAATGAAAATTGTAACAATATTTTTATTTTTAATGTTAGTGCCGTGTTTTTGTTTTTCACAGATAAAAACAGGCACTTTTTCGGATTTGGAGATTCAGCAAAAAGAAAATCCTAAACCGATCATTATTCATTTATATACAAGCTGGTGTTCGATTTGTAAGATTGAGTTTTTCCAATTAAATAAGGATCAAAATTTAGTTTCATTAATTAATGAGAGATTTTATTTCATCAATTTTGAAGCAGAAAAAACAAAAGATAAAATTTATTTTCAAGGGAAAGAATTCAATTATCTTTCTAATGGAAATTCAGGAATTCACGAATTGGCTTTGGCTTTATCAAAAAATAAAAATCAGCCTGTTTATCCGTTGTGGATTATTTTAGATAAAAATCAAAACCTGATTGATTATCATGAAGGACAGCTTAAAGCAAAAGATCTGAAGCAAAAGCTGAGTGATATTTTAAATCTTTAGTGCTCGCAGATTTTGCAGATCACACAGATTTTTTAGGAAGGATGATCTGCACAATCGGCCGAATCTGCGAGAATATTATTTTTCAGCATCAATTAAAACAGCTAATTGAATGCAAGGTTCATCTGAACGGTTGCTCCACGCATGATTCGTTCCTCTCTGAATCACAATATCTCCTGGTTTCAACAGCGTTTCGCCTTCTTCCATGATCAGATATAATTCTCCGGAAAGAATAATGATATAATCCAGCGTCTGCGTTTTGTGCATCATCGGATGGGGTTCTCCGGTTTTCACTTCTAGTCCTAAATCTTTATCAGGCGGAATAGAAACATGTCTGAAATACGTTCCGTTTTTCGGAGTTTGTGGAAATCCTGTATTAGGAATCGGGCTTTCAAGATCTAAACTTGCAGGCATTTGCTGGGTGTTCCAGACATCAGAAATGATAAGATTCGGGAAATGTTCTACCGCATTTTTTACGATTTCATCTTCAACGATAACCGATTTTCCGTCTTTTATTCCGGTGATAATTCTTCTGGGGATTATATTCATGTATTAAAATTTAGGAAACAAAAATAATCTGTTAATAGTTTATATTTGCTACTAGTTAACTATTGGTAACTAGTAACTTTAAAGTAACTATCATGGCAAATATTATTGAAAATGGCGTGGAAAGACCGGCAACCTGTACCGAAGAATTGTTTGCGATGCGCGACAGTCTGGATGTTTTAGGCGGAAAGTGGAAACTGATGATCTTAAGATATTTAACCAACAGAACCGATCAGCAAATTCATTTTAAAAAATTGCAGCGTGGCATTGAGGGGATTTCCGCAAAAATGTTGAGTAAAGAGCTGAAAGAATTAGAAATGAATCTTTTAATTACAAGAACGATTCAGGATACAAAACCAATTACGGTAACGTATGCTGTGACGGAATACGGAAAATCTGTTTTTCCTGTCACCGAAACCTTGGTAAAGTGGGGCTTGATTCACAGAGAAAAAATTAAAGATTCGATGTGTTCCTGATAATTAGTTTTTTGATTTAAATATAAAATCTCTCGCAGATTTTGCAGATCACGCAGATCCTTTAGGTGCAAACATCTGCGCTATCAGCCCAATCTGCGAGAGAAATTTTAGAGTTATTTTTTATTTAACCAAAATTTTACGAGTTCAGGATGATCTTCCACCCATTTTTTAGCGGTGGCTTCTTTATCTTTACTGTCTTCCATTTTGGTTAAAAGATCAGTCATCGTAGCATCGTCAAAATGCACTTTAGAAAAGAAAGCTGCTAATTCAGGATGATCTTTACCAAAGCTTTTTCGGCTGTAGGTTTTAATTTGTTCGGCTTCACCGTATGTTTTTTTCGGATCTTCCAGAAATTTAAGTTTCATTTTTCCAAACATCCAATGCGGCTGCCATCCAGCGACTACAATCCATTCTTTACGTTTAATGGCATTCTGAAGCTCAGTAATCATTGCGATGGTAGAAGAGTTGATCTGCTGATAATCCAGTTTATAATCCATAATAACTTTATCGGTTGCCGATGTCATTCCTGCTCCTTTTTCAATTCCTATAATTCGGTGTCTGAATTGATCTTTATATGCATTCAGTTCTTCAATAGACTGTATCGGAACATAATCAGGAACCACCAAACCTATTTTTCCGCCGTTATAATTGGTTCCCAAAGGTTTTAATTCAGGAAACTTCGCCACTTTTGCGGCGTGCGTAAACGGAAGCCATACACCCATGAAAAGATCGGTATCTTCATTATTCATCGAAGCTAAGATCATATCTGTTGATGCTTTCTGAATGATCACGTGATAACCCTGTTCATCCAAAATGGCTTTGGCAACGTGCGTCATGGCAACATCTTCTGCCCAGCCATCTACCATTCCGATGGTGATGTATTTAGAATTTTTTAATTTTTCACATGAATTAAATAATCCTAAAACAGCGATCAATACAGCAAATATCAGGTATTTTATTTTCTTCATATTATTGTTTTTTCTTTACAAATCCTTGAGTAATTCGATCAAGAATAATGGCTAAGATCACGACAGATAAACCACTTTCAAACCCTAATCCGATATCCAGATTATTAATTCCTTCCAATACTTTTTCACCCAACCCTCCTGCGGCGATCATTCCGGCGATTACCACCATGGACAATGATAATAATATGGTTTGATTGACTCCGGCCAAAATGGTTTTTGTGGCTAAAGGAAGTTCAACTTTAAACAAAATTTGTCGGTTGGTAGCTCCAAATGCTCTTGCGGCTTCTACAATATCTTTCGGAACGGCATCAATTCCTAATGTCGTTAAACGAACGGCGGGCGGCATTGCAAAAATAATTGTGGCAAATGCTCCCGGAACTTTACCGATACTGAAAAATAATACGGCAGGAATCAGATAAACGAACGCAGGCATGGTTTGCATTAAATCCAGCATCGGACGAATAATTTTTGCGGCAAATTTATTTTTTGCAGCCCAGATTCCTAACGGAACGGACAATATCAGTGCGGTAAGTGTTGATACAAAAATAAGCGCCAGGGTTTCCATGGTTTCTTTCCAGAATCCCATTAAAAAGATCAGAGTAAGTCC
>DKLU01000134.1:0-1746 GCA_002455915.1 Chryseobacterium sp. UBA6632 | reverse complement strand
TACCAAAACCCACTCTATTCCTAAAATAGAAGAGTTTCCTACGTTTTTTATAACATCAAATACAGGTTTTCCGTGTTCTGTGAGCCAATTGATTGCGGTTGCTACATATTGGCCTATATCTATAATTTTATTCATCTTATTGGTTGTTTGCGATTTCTTTTAATTCAATAATTTCTTCTTCGTTAAACTTTGTGGCTTCTATCACCAAAGATAATTGCGTTACCAAGCCCAGGAATTTATTGTTTTCGTCTACAACGGCAATCGCAGATTTACTTCCAGAAATCAATGGCAGCATTTCTTCAACGGTGGCATCTTTAAGTACAGAAGGAACATTACTGTTAATCACTGATTCTACGGTAGGTTCTTTCCTTCGGGCAATCATCATAATATCGCCGAGGGTTACAAAGCCGAGAAATTTATTCTGAAAATCAACAACGGGTAAAGTTTCCAGACCTGTTGCTCTCATTTTTCTCAAAGCACCTTCGGGACCGTCTTTTCTGAAACGTACAACCGTTGGTTTATCAAACATTAAAGATTTGGCGGTGATAATCGTTTTACGATCTACTTTTTCCACGAAAGCTTTCACATAATCACTTGCCGGATTGGTTAAAATATCTTCCGCGGTACCAATTTGCTCAATCACACCATCTTTCATAATAACGATTCGATCGCCGATTTTGATGGCTTCATCCAAATCATGGGTGATAAAAACAATAGTTTTTTGCAGAGTATCTTGAAGCTCAAGCATTTGATCCTGCATTTCAGATTTTATCAGTGGGTCGAGTGCTGAAAAAGCTTCATCCATCAGCAGAACTTCAGGATCATTAGCCAAAGCTCTTGCCAGACCAACTCTCTGTTGCATCCCACCGGAAAGTTGAGAAGGATATTGATTTTCAAAACCATTTAATCCGACAATATCTAATGCTTTCTGTGCTTTTTCTTCACGCGAAGCTTTATCTTCACCACGGATTTCAAGTCCGAAAGCAGCATTGCTTAAAACAGTGTGATGGGGAAGGAGTCCGAATTTCTGGAAAACCATACTCATTTCCGTTCTTCTTACTTCCAGCAGGTCTTTGTTATTTTTATCGGTAATATTATCGTCGTTAATGTAAACTTTTCCCGAAGTAGGTTCGTTTAATCGGTTTAGGCAACGTAGCAAGGTAGATTTTCCACTTCCGGAAAGTCCCATGATGACGAAGAATTCGCCTTCATAGATTTCAAAATTGGCTTTGTTGATTCCGACGGTGCAACCTGTTTTTTCAAGGATTTCTTTTTTAGAAAAGCCTTTATCGAGAAGTTCCATTGCTTTCTCTTTTTGTTTACCGAAAATAATCGTGAGATCTTCGACTTTCAGTTTTACTTTTCTGTTATTTTCAATTTTATCCATATCAGAGTTTTTTTGCATGTGATTGACTTCAATTTACAAATAATTTAGAATACAGATTAAACGTATAATCTATATTCTTATACAATGTCGAAAAGTACCGTCCTGTATTGAGTTTTAATTAAAAATGATATATGAAAAATAAAAATCGGCAAAAGACCAGAAGTCTGATGCGACATTTATATTTCATACAGATTTTACTCTTGAAGAAGAGCGTATCATGAAAAAAGAAAGTCTTTTAAATAGATTTTCAAAAATAAATTATCAATAAAGATAATTAAACAGGTATTTGTACTGAACAACTTGAATTTCTACATTTTATCAAAATGCAGGCCAATAGTAAAAAGCAATGCTCTCATTTT
>DKLU01000135.1 GCA_002455915.1 Chryseobacterium sp. UBA6632 | reverse complement strand
TAAGAGGCCTTGAATTGGGAATTCCTTATATTTCAGCAAGGGCAGAAGCTATGACCATTTCAAAAGACAATCAGGGCGACTGTCATTTGCCGGGAGATCACAGCACACATCAACATTCGAATACGAATTGTCATTAATAATTACTTTTTAACCATGAAAAAAACATTCTTTTTACTCATTATCAGTCTTTTTGCCTTGCAATCATGCAAGATAAATTCTGAGGTTGTTTATCATCAAGATGCATCATCTACAGCCATTACAGATATTGATATTAAAGATTTTGTAAAAGAAATGAAAGCGATGACGCCCGATTCTTTGAAAAATAAAGAGTTTGGTGATTTGGATAAACTTCCTTCAAAGTGGACGAGCTTCTACGATTTGGAAAAACAACAGGGAAAGCTGAAAACCAAAGATCCGGATTCATTACGTTTGATGAAGAAAATGTTTTTGAAATCTACAAAAGAAAATAATGAACCCACCGCTTTTGCTTTAAAACTGGACCACTTTAACCAAAGTGATTACAAACAGTTAAATGCTTACACTCAACAGGAAAAATTGCCTTTAGATCAAAACATCTATAATAATTGGGACGGGAAAACATTAACCATCGATACCGACAATTTTAACATTAAAAGTATTGAAGATGCAATGAGCAAAAATTCGCCCGCAGGAGGCTCTGAAAGCGAAGGAAGTACCAAAGGAATGCTTATGATGTTCTTAAAACAAGTAGGAACGACGTTAAAATTTGATGGAAAAAGAAAATCTATCACCGGAAAACATGATTGGATAAAGCAAATCGACGATCACTCAGTAAAAATAGAATATGATTTGGAATCGCTCTATGAAAAGGAGAAAAAACTAACTAACAAGGATAAAAAAATCGTCATTGTAACTGAATAAATGAAGCCACCGAAAATTTCGGTGGCTTTTTATTTAAATTTTCCTTAAAATCACCTTATCTCATTCAAAATGAATTGCAAACGCTTTCATATTTCAGTACATTTGGAAAAAGAACTGAATGAAAAAGGCTCGCCATGAAGACAGAGCAAAAGTGGTTGATATTTTGTGTAAAGCATTCATAGATGTGCTTATTCCCAATTCCATCAACTTTGTAGTAAAAAAATCAGGAAACCGATATGAAAGACTGAAATCTTTAATGGAATATCAATTTGATATGTCTATGCTTTATGGGCAGGTTTTTCTAAGTGATGATGAAAAAGGCTGTGTTTTATATCTTGAAGAAAAAGGCTCTGGATTGAAGAAAATTATTCTGGAAGCAAAACTTTTATTCAACTGTATTGGGGTAGAAAATGTGTTTAAAGTTTTAACAAGAGAAAAATTATTAAGTAATTATCACCCAAAAGAAAAATTCATTCATCTTTGGTTGATGGGAGTTCTTCCGGACGAACAAGGAAACGGCGTAGGCACAAAATTACTGAAAGAAAGCCTGGAAGTTTATAAAAATCAGTTGATTTATGTAGAAACCACAACGCCTGAAAACAGAGCTTTTTATAAGAAAAACGGCTTTACTATTTTCCATGAGACTTTTGAACTAGATTATCCACTTTATTTTCTGAAATATGTTTAATACAGAGCTTTACCTCAGTACATTTATTAGCATATTGATATTCATTGTATTGCTAATTATAGTTTCTGTACAACTATTTTTTGTGTGGAAAAGAAGAGACCGAAATTTTTATCTTAAATTTTTAGGATTAATAATTTCCGGAATTATTTACAATGTGGTGGAAGGATTATTGCCTGATGAACGATTTAATGTAAATATTATTTCGCAAAATATCTGCGCGTGGATTATTGGCCTAGCAGTGGCACTTCATTATTTCATCTATATCAAAAATGAATACGATCTTGTATTTTTTAAGAAATTTTCCATCAGTTCAATAGGAATGTTTGCCTGTATTACATTAATTATGTTGTTTATTTTACCATATACCATGACAGGATCTTTGGAAACCTCCAGAGTATTTTTCCTCAGTTTTTTCCTGGCTTTATTTATTTTAGCAGCTATTATTGTCATTAAACAGCAAATCGCTAAGTTTAAAAATCGTAAAACCAAGGTTTTTAAAACCCACGATATTATCGGAATTTTAGCTTTCTTTGGTTTAATTTCTCTTCCAGTTACGATATTAGTTTTTGGTGATAATCAACTTATTGAACAAACTTCTTTCAGCATCGGTTTTTTTGTCGTTTCTGTAGACTTTTTCTTGTATGGCTTTCGAAAAAAAGAAATGAAAAAACACATTCCTTTTGAAAAGCTTTCGGCGCGTGAAACGGAAATTTTAAAATTGCTTTTAGAAAATCCGAATTTGAAATATGCTGAAATTAGCGGTATGCTGAACATTTCAGAAAAAACTTTATCTACTCATTTATCCAATATTTACAAGAAAGTAGAGATAAAAAGCAAGAAAGAAATCAAAGAATTGAGCAAAGTTTATCGAGATTCCATAATGGCGTAAACATTTAAAAATCAACAAAATAAAAACCCTTACAACCTACCCTTAGTGATTTAAGGAGCGATTTAAGGATGAAAATTTTCGCCAATCGAAATGGGAATGTTATGTTTGCATCTAGTAAAGCAATTCGATTTTCTTCCCCTTAATCACTTTGCTTTTTGATTTTAAATGTGTGCACTTTATGAATGCAAATTCACCAAAAACACAAAGATATATAGGTGTGCTTATTCTAATCAAAAATCAATGAAAAAACTAATAATCTTTGAAGTCAAAATAAAGAAATCTGCTGGCTGCGAATAAAATTGTAGCGAACATTTAGAAGAAAGTCAATACAAACGATAAACCCTCTGAAGTTCAGAGGGTTTATTTTTTATGTAGAGTGATTTAGTTAATCACATCGAATCTTGCATATTCAGCAATCTTCTTAGGAAGCTTAATGCCTTCTTCCGTTTGATTATTTTCCAGCAAAGCCGCCATAATTCTTGGCAAAGCCATTGCAGAGCCGTTCAGAGTGTGAACCAGCTGAGATTTTCCATCTGCTTTGTAACGACACTTCAATCTATTAGACTGGAAAGTTTCAAAATTAGAAACAGAACTAACTTCCAACCACATTTCTTGAGCAGCGCTCCAAACCTCGAAATCATAGGTCATTGCAGATGCAAAACCAGTATCTCCGCCACAAAGTCTTAATACTCTGTAAGGAAGTTCAAGATCAGTTAGAATTTCCTTGATATGTTCAACCATTTCTTCCAAAACAGCATAAGAATTTTCAGGCTTTTCAAGTCTTACAATTTCCACTTTTTCAAATTGGTGAAGACGATTCAAACCTCTTACGTGAGCTCCGTAGCTTCCAGCTTCTCTTCTGTAACACTGAGAAAATGCCGTATTTTTAATAGGAAGATCTTTTTCTTCCAACAAAACATCACGGTATAAATTCGTTACCGGAACTTCAGCCGTTGGGATCAGATATAACTTATCTTCAGTTACATAATACATTTGTCCTTCTTTATCTGGCAACTGACCAGTACCATAACCTGAAGCTTCGTTAATAACGTGAGGCGGATTTACTTCCGTATATCCTTTATCTATATTTTTATCTAAGAAATACTGAACCAAAGCTCTTTGCAATCTCGCCCCTTTTCCAAGATAAACAGGGAAACCTGCACCGGCAATTTTAACTCCTAATTCGAAATCGATAAGGTTGTATTTTTTAGCCAGCTCCCAGTGAGGAATTGCGCCCTCTCCCAGTCCTTCTACTTCATGAGACTGGAAAATAATTTCGTTATCGTCTGCAGAAGCGCCACTTTTTACCAATTCGTTCGGAATATTCGGGATTTGATATAAGATATCAAGCAATGCTTTTTCTTTAACATCTAGCTGAACTTTCAATTCGGATGTCGACTCTTTGTATTGTGCGGTTTTAGATTTCGATGCTTCAGCTTCTTCTTTTTTTCCTTCTTTCATCAACATTCCGATCTCTTTGGAGATTCTGTTGATTTCTGAAAGTTGGGAGTCTAATTCAAACTGAATTTTTTTTCTTTCTTCGTCAGTAGCAATAGCCTCGTCTACCAACTCAAGATTCTTGAATTGTCTTTTTTGAAGACCTTCTAAAACGCGTTCTTTATTGTCGCGCAAAAAATTGACTTGTAACATTTTATTTAGATGTTAGTTATTAGAAAGTTAGCATCAGAATGCCAACAGATATGCAAATGTATAAAATTATTTTACGATAGTCACGACATTCGGAACATTTGGTTCCTTCGTAAACTGAAGTTGATCGTTGTAATAAACTTTCGAGACCTCGAATAAGGAGGGCGTCCAGTGATATTGAATTTTAAGCCTGTCAGTTACCTGAACATTTGTGGTATCAGTTAACGGTCTGGTTAATGTGACATCAATAATCGATTGATACGTTCTATCTTCAGGGCTGATGGAATCAAGAGTTATTCGTTTCGCACCAGCGAGATATTCAATATAATAGATGGAATCTGTAGTCATTTTTAACGAAAAAGTAACCGGGGCAACATCTGTCGTTCCGTTCACATCATTCATAGAAATAGCGGTATAGGAACCAGATTTTTTACTATTCAGTAAATCCTGTCCTGCACTGTTTTTCATATAAAGATTGAATAACTGATCTATTTTCTGCAAAGAATCTTCATCACTTCTACAGCTCAGAAGTGCGAAAAATATGACCAATATTCCGAAGACTACATTTTTCATTATTCAACAAAGATAAAAACTTATTTTAATTCTTTAAGGTATTTGTGAAAGAAGTAGGCAAGAATAAATCCTGAAATTAATAAGGTAAGCGTTACACTGATCGTCATTCCGAGAATTTCGTATTTCGGAACTAAAATAAACGCCAAAACAATCAATAAAATCAAGGAAAATAAAGATGTTTTTGTATTTAAAGACATTTTCCCGGCTGCGGAAAGCATATTTCCATATAAATTTCGGAACAGAATATTCATGAGAAATGTAAATATGAAAAGAATAAACAGGATATAATTTTCAGCATATTTTTCGTTGAACAATGTTTTTAAAATGAATTTACTTAAAACTGAACAAACAATGAAAATCCCAACGCAAACAGGAATAAACAATTTGTAATATCCTGAAATATAATTTTTAAGATACATTTTATCCTGATGATTTTTAGCTAAAACAGGAAAATCACTTTGCATAAAAGCCAATGCTAAAAAGGTAACATTGGAAGGAATTAAAATGGCAACTCGGTAACTAGCCACAGCATTTTCATTCAATAAAAACCCTAACAACAGAATATCTGCGGAAAATAAAGCATCTGATAAAATGGTTGTTCCGGAAGTATGAATGGCATATTGCCAAATTTCTTTCGACGTAAAAACAGAAGGTAAATTTGCTTCTGAAAATGTAGAAATTTTTAGCCAAAATAAAGATAAAAACGGAGTTAATGCTATTGCTATTAAATAACCTTTTAGCTGAAAAAAATAACTTAAGATTAATAAAACTGCTAAACCAACAACGTTCACCACATTATTAAGTCGCGCAAATTCTCTGTTTTTCTGATTGATTCTTAATTCAGACTGAATAAAATAGAAAAAATAAAACCCGACAAAACGAATGGCAAAAAATAAAAAGATCCAAAATATATCTTCATATTTCTGAATATAAAAAATGCTGCAACCAAGGAAAACAAGCGTCAGAACTAATTGATAAATAAAGCCTTTAATCAGCAGATAGCTCGACAATTCTTTCTTAATCAAATTATTGGCAGCCAACGATCCGAATCGCAATAAACTCTGATAACTTCCTAATCCTGTGCATGATGCAAACGCCGCAAAAAGTGCAGCTACAATACTCATTACCCCAAAATCTTTTTCGGGTAATAATTTAATGATAAAAAGAGAGGATAAAAATGCGCAGATTTTCCCAATCAACAGAGAAACAAGAACATACTGCCCCTGATTACTGAAAAAATTCTTTAGAAATTGCCATCCGCCTTTCATTCATCAAAAATAAAGCTTAAAAATGGATAAAATATTGATCGCCTGACATTTGTGGTAAAATGTTTTTTGTGAAAACAGATCTGAAACCTCCAAAATCAATTCGGGATAAAATTCTAACCTTCCTATATTTTCATTAAAATAATTCTGATAATATTGTTGAATTTCCGGTGTGGAACTAAAATAATACTGATAAGGATACATACTTGCTTTTTCCGGAGAGCGTAAAATTTTATTAAAGAACGCCAGATATCCGTTCTTCACATATTTTTCTCCAAACTTTACTTTCCAGAAAGCATCCGGTTTCATTAACGTTCTTTCCCATCTGTATTTTTCGGCATCTTTGCAGTGTTTTGAAAGCCATTCGAGATAAAACTGATGACCAAACTTCCATTCTTCAGGAAGACTTAAAGACAATTTGATAAAATCTTTAGTCATAAAAGGAGAAATAAGATATCCTCTCGGTTGAAGAACCTGAACTCCTAAAACTGTTCGATTATAAGCTAAATTCTGAAGTAAAAATATTTCTTCTCTTTCGTAATTTGACATTACATTTTTCAAATCGCCTTGAATCTTCGGAAGGAAGTTTTGATTGACTACAATTTTATATTCTGAAGGGCCTTTTCGTTTAGGCTCAGAATTAAATCCGCCTAAAATACCATCGCCAATCTGGCCGCCATGAAAAATCTTAAAATCCTGAAAAGAAAGTTGATCCAGCGCATATTGCACGTGAATTCCACCTGAATACAGGCTTGTTCCTTCAGAAATAGCAGTAAGCTCATCTATTTTTTTCAGAAAACTTCCGTTATCTAAAGGAATGAATTCATAGTTTAATTGATAATCTGCCGCAATTTTTCGGGAAATGGTTTCATCAAAATATCCGGAATGCGAAAAACATAAAGCACAGCCAATATCAAACTTATTCTGAATCGCGTAAAACATTGCCATTCGGCTGTCTAATCCGCCACTTAAAAAAGCTAAAGAGGACGTATTAAACTCTAAATCTTTATTGTATTCCCATTGTACCGCTTCAGTAAAAATTTCATGAATATCATCAACAGCATTTCCTTTTTTCTTAGCATAATATTCAATCGCAGAAATATTGAAATACTCTTTTTCGGTTAAAGAATAATTTTCACAGTTAATTTCAACAAAATGAGCATCTTTAACCTTATAAACTCCTTCAATAGGCGTTCTGTTTTCCAAAAGATTACCGATTGACAACAACTGATAGATAGAAATCATATCAGGATTGATGGAAATTCCTTTTTCTTTAATGGTTTTACTTAATCGAACCAAATCTGAATCAGCAAAAATCTGATTGTTTATTTTAGCATAAAAAACACGCTGCGTGGAAGTTGGATTGGTAAAAATTAAGACTTTTCCGATGTTTTTATCCCAAATACAGCCTCTGAATTCTCCTTCTAGTTCCTGAAGAAATCTCCAACCTTTTTCAGCATATATTTTCAATACATAATTCTGAAAACTGAGTGATGAATTTTTAAGTAAATCTTTTTTATTGAGAATAATTCCTTCCAGAACAAGTGTAATTTCAGGAGTTTCCACAAATACAGAATCGTACGTTCCCTGTTCAAAATAATGTGTAATTTGAACCTGATCCTGATGAATAAAAATAGAAAAACCTAATGCCATTTATATAACTTTCTGATAAATTTCGGTGAACTGACGGGCAATTGCTTCTCTTGAATAATTTTCTACAATAAATTCTCTGATCGTAATATCCTGATCAAAAGTATATTCTTTATTACAAATTTTTTCTAGCGTCTGATAAAGCTGATCGACATTATTTTTTTCAATTCCAATTCCTAAACCGTCTAAAATAAACTCGGCTGCACCGCCAACTTTGGTTGAAATCACGGGCTTCCCGCAGGCATACGATTCTAAAATCACGCAACCCTGGGTTTCATTTTCACTGAATAAAATAAAATAGTCTGAATTCTGCATTTTTTCAGCGACTTCCTGATAACTGATTTCATCGAAAATCTTAATATAAGATTCAGCATTCATTAATTTTACTAAATTTCTTAAAGAATCCGTATCGCCGTCACCTCCAATTTCCAACCTTACAGAAAAACCATTTTGATGTAAAGAATGAATGGTTTTGATAATATCTTTTGGTCTTTTTCTTGGAATAAGGCTCGAAACATGAAGAAATTTAACCGTATCTGATATTTCTTTTTTAGGTTTAATATCAAAAACTTCAGTATCAACAACATTAGATATAACTTTCATTGGTGTTTTTATACCCAACATCTCAAGACTTTCCTTTAAATTATTGCTTACCGGAAGAATATAACCTGCATTTTTCGCAATATATCTGGCAATACGCTTTATATTTCCTGAAGTTTTAGACAAATTATCTTTCTGCAAAGCCGTCCAGTGCTCAGTTAAAACAAAAGGAATTCCGAACTTTTTTTTAAGATACACCGCAAAAAGCATGTTATTATGAAGCACATTCGCATGCACAACATCAGGCTTTTTCATCTTTGAAAATCCCATTTTATAGGCTTTCATTCTTCTTAAAAAATTCAGAACCGGATTTTTTGAATTTTTATAATAAATAATCAGCGTATGAATTCCGTTGACGACTTTATCATCAAAAACAAATACTTCCTTTTGGTTAAAATCTCCAATTACATGCAGAATTTCCACCTCATGCAAGAAAGCAACAGCTTCGGCATGACGCTGTACGAAATTACCGTTGGTGGGCTCCAATTTATTCGGAAACCAAGAGGAGATAAAAAGTATTTTCAAAAGATTATTTTATAGAAACAGCCCAGCTTTTTTCGAAAGGTAATACAAAATGACTTAAGAAATCAAGGTAAGTATTTTTAGAAAAATCAAACACCTGAATATCTTTCGATAGTTCACCACTTCTGATTTTGTTTTTAAAATCAATCAATTTCAATGTTTTCACCTCTCCGTTTTCAATAAAACTGGCCTTCATTCTGTCGAATAATCCCAACTGATACTGTTCGTCAATTTCTCGCATGATCTTTCCTAAAGCATCAATGCTGCAGCCTGAAGCCATTTCTTTTTCTTCATCCACACATACGATGATGAACTGATTTTTTTCGATCTTAAAAGACGAAGAAAGGGGCTTTCCGTGTGCTGCCCAAGTCGCCAGAAAATCAAATAATTTTTCGGTAATCGCTTTTGCTTCTTTGGTTTCAAAAGGTCTGGAAGCGGGATATATAATAACTCTATAGTCGTTTGTTTCTACAATACTCGATTCTTCAATTTTCATCTTAGAAAAATTTTAGATAAAATTACGATTTTTTATTCAAACAAAAGATTTCGTTTTTCTGCAAGCATCTCCTTACGCTTTAATATATTCGAAAACTGCATTGTATGAATTTTCATTCTGACTTAAGGTTTTTGTCTTTCTATAGCCCTTTTCAGTCAATAGAGAAATAAGCTCCTCTTCATGATGATTTGAACTTTTTAAGGCTGTATTGTTTATTTCTATCAGTATTTTAGGTCGGTAATAAGTCAGAATTTCATTCATGCCCTGTAAAGCAGCGAATTCTCCACCTTCAATATCAATTTTAATAAAATCAATCTTAGGAATTTGTTTTTCTTTAACATATTCATCCAGATTTACACTTTCTACGGGCTCTTTTGCCGTGAATTCCTCCAAAAAAGAGGAAGCCATGCCTACATTGTTATAAGTATCATTGTAAAGAATTTCAATAAACCCTTTTTTATCGGCAATTGCCAAATGCTCCAACTTTACATTTTGAAATTGATTGATGGAAATATGATTTTCAAACTGATTATAATTCGGTGTAAAAGCTTCAAAAGAAATCACTTTTCCCTCATTTCCAACAATTCTGGAAGCATTTAAAGAAAAAAGTCCGATATTTCCTCCAATATCAATGAAGGTATCTCCTTTTCTCAGATTAGAATACAAATAATCGATCTCACTTTTTTCATAATCACCCAAAAAGTAAATCTGCTGCTGAATCCAGTCTTCTAAGTTTAAATGAAGCTTTATCGAATTTCTGTAAACCACTTCTTTTTTAACCCCTTTAAACAATTGATAAGGATTAAAAATGTATTTATGAAACGCAAAATATTTCTGCTTAAAAAAACTTAAACTTAAAATAAATCTAAAAAACGAAGCCAGAATACTTCTCATATTGAGCTGATATAAACCGCAAGTTAGGTTAAATTTAGCCTTAAAACAATAAAACCCAAGATCACTCCTGGGTTTTGGTATTATTTAATTTAAATATTGCTTTTCTTACAAATCGTCTGCCTCCGCAAGAAGCTCTACGATGTCTTTTACAGCAACTTCTGTATTTTTGTTAAAATGCTTTACACCATCTGTCATCATTGTATTACAAAATGGGCAACCTGTTGCAATTACTTTAGGTTCAAAAGATAAAGCCTCTTCTGTTCTTTCGATATTAATGTCTTTATTCCCTTTTTCAGGTTCTTTGAACATCTGTGCACCACCAGCACCACAACAAAGTCCGTTGGTTTTACAACGTTTCATTTCAACCAATTCAGCATCCAGTTTTTCCAATAAAAGTCTTGGAGCTTCATATTCGTCGTTTGCTCTTCCTAAATAACAAGGATCGTGGAAAGTGATCTTTTTTCCTTTGAAAGCACCGCCTTCAATTTTCAATCTTGCCTCTTCCATTAATTTTTTAAGGAACTGCGTGTGGTGAAGAACTTCGTAATGACCTCCCAGGCTCGGATATTCATTCTTTAATGTATTGAAGCAGTGCGGACAAGCCGTCACGATTCTCTTTACTTCATACATATTTAGAACTTCAATATTGGTAAGCGCCATCATCTGGAAAACGAATTCGTTTCCGGCTCTTTTGGCAGGATCTCCCGTGCAGCTTTCTTCTTGTCCAAGAACTGCAAATTCAACCCCAATATTGTTCATTATTTTACAAAATGCTTTCGTAATTTTTTTGGCACGGTCGTCGAAACTTCCCGCACAACCAACCCAAAATAAAACTTCCGGTGATTTTCCTTCGGCAGCGAATTCTGCCATTGTTTTTATGTTGAAATCCATTTTTAAGTCAATTTATCAATATACCAATGTAACAGTTTACCAATGATTGTTACATCGTTACATTTTTACATTGTTACATTAATTAATCATTTGCCCAATTCAAACGGTCTGCCTGATTATACTGCCAAGGAGCCGCATTGTTTTCTACGTTTGTCATCATCAGATTCAGCTCTTGCGGTGCAGCAGACTGCTCCATCACCAAGAATCTTCTCATTTCAAAAATGATAGAAAGCGGATCTAACAATACCGGACAAGCCTCTGTACAAGCATTACACGTAGTACAAGCCCAAAGTTCTTCTTTTGTGATATAATCGTTCAGCAGCTTTTTACCATCGTCTTCAAACTTACCATTTTTATCGATATTTCTACCTACTTCTTCCAGACGATCTCTGGTTTTCATCAGAATTAATCTTGGTGATAATTTTTTACCTGTAATATTCGCTGGGCAAACTGAAGTACAACGCCCACATTCCGTACAAGAATAGGCATTTAACAGCTGAACTTGGTTTAAATCAAATACATCTTCAGCCCCAAATTTTGAAGGAACTTCTGCAGCATCACCTTCTGCCGGAGCAGCGTAAGGGTCTGCATTGGGATCCATCATTAATTTAATTTCTTTGGTAACCGATTCTAAATTGTTGAATTTTCCTTTCTTTTCCAAATTTGCATACCATGTACTTGGGAAAGCCAAAATGATATGTAAATGTTTTGAATAATAGAGGTAATTCATGAAAAATAAAATTCCTACAAAGTGAAACCACCAAGCCCCTTTTTCGACAAACATTAAAAATCCGTTATCAAAGCTGAAAATTTCTAAAAATGGAACCAACGTCACTTCACTGATCGGGAAACTTCCGTGTTCAGGAAGAATGCCTCTTAACTGAAGAATGTGATCGGCGGCATTCATTTTAAAGAAAGCCATCATTAGGGCAAATTCAATAACCAAAATCCAATTGGCATCTTCTTTTGGCCACCCCAAAAGTTCTTTCATTGTTAATCTTTTCACCCCGTAAAAATTTCTACGAATGAAGAAAGTAACGACTCCAATGACCACCAAAAGGGCTAATACTTCTAATGTTGCTGTGAAGAAATTATAAAATGTATGTCCGAAAATGGTTGATAAAAAACGGTGGGTTCCGAAAATTCCGTCAACTATAATTTCGATTAATTCGATATTAATAATGACGAAACCAACGTATACGAAAAGGTGTAAAACCCCAGCTATTGGGCGAGCCGTCATTTTGCTTTGCCCCATTGCTACACGAGCCATGGTTTCCCAACGCTCCCTTTTACGGTCGTTTCGATTGATTTCTCGGCCTAATCTGATGTTTCTATATATCTTCTGCAGACTTTTTGCAAAAAGCCCAAAACCCGCAACCAATAAAATCAGAAAAATAATATTATCGATATATTGCATGGCGTATTAGTTTAGTCTTTATTATTCTTTCCGAAAACAGAGAAATTGATGTATCTCTTCGGATTTGCTTTCATATCTTCAATTAATGAATTCAAGTTGGTAGAAGCAGAATTTAAATTATTATACAGCTGCTCATCTTTCATTAATTTTCCTAAACTACCTTGTCCTTTATCAATACCACCGATTACCTGGTTTAATTGACCAACAGTAGCGTCCAGATTCGCAATCGTTGCGTTCAGCTTTTTAGTATCAATGCTTTCTGCTAAGTTTCCGTATTTATCCAAAGTTGTTTTACCGCTTTGCATGGTAAGACTTGCATCATCCAACACTCTCTGAAGTTTAGGATCGTTATGTCCCACTAATGAATTTACGCTTCCTGCTGTAGTTTGTAAAGCACCAACTGTTTTATTAAGATTTGATAATAAAAGTCTGATTTCTTCTCTATTTTGAGCGTTCACCACTTGGTTTGCACTAGACATTAAAGAATCTACTCTGTACAAAACATTCTGCAATTGATCTTTCACAGGACCAACCTGAGAAGACAGACTTCCCAAAGTTCCCAACTTGAAAGCACCTTTCAGTGTATCGCCATCTTTTGCTGTAGCTCCTCCGTAAGATAGATTGACTCTCATTTCCTTCCCTCCCATTAAACTAGGTTCAAAAATTTCAACCGTTGAATTTTTTGAAAATTCAAAATTGTTATCAACCGTGATTTTTACAATGAAATCGATTTGACCCGTTTTAGAAGTACGAGGAATGATTTTGTCGACCTGCCCCACTTTCAATCCATTGATGGAAACGGGAGAAGACTGCGCCAGCCCCTCAACATTATCATATTTTGCGTAAAATATATTATCGGTAGTAAAAAGGCTTCTGCCTTTCATAAATTGAAAAAGCACGACGAAACCTACAATGGCCAGAAGTGCAATTACACCAGCTTTTATTTCTTTACTGAACTTCACTTGCTAATTTTTTCTAATGAGCAAATATAGTACATTTTAAATTAATGTTTTTCTTTATTGCTCTGCGTTAAATACAAAAAAAGCGGCAAAAACTTTGCCGCTTTTCAATATAGATGAAAATTAATTTCTTATTGTTGCTGAGAACCTAGTTTATTCCAGATTTCAATTCTGTAATCATCGATATCTGCATTGTCTTGTAAGCTCTTTAACCAAGCCTGCCCGAACATTCCTGCATTTCTCTGAGTAACAGATTCTGTAAACCGTTTAAGATCTCCAGGTTGCTTGTTTGTCGTTTCGTTTTTCTTCACTAAAACATACACCCCTGTTCCTCCTTCGATTGGATTGGAAACCTTACTTTTGCAACACCAAATGCAGCACCGGCAACTTTAGGCTCCATAGCTCCCGCTACTGAAGGGTTTAATAAATTCACCTGAGCAGCTTGTTTTGCTGTAGCAAATTGCTTAGCAATCTGATCTAAATTACCTGCTTTACCAATTTTCTCAGAAATTTGTTTTGCAGCCAGTTTATTTTTAACAACTGTTTCAATTTGATCTCTTACAGATTCCGGATCTGCAAGACCTTTTTCCTGCTTACCGTTAAGATAAACAACAATTTTATCTCCTGTTCCTTCTACTGTAAAGAATTCTGTATCTCCTTTAGATCTTTTCTTATCGAAAGCCCAAGCTAAGATCTCAGCATCTTTATCTGTACCTAAACCTTGAAGCTGACCGTCGAATCTCTTCGCTTGTTTAGGATTTGAGAACTGATAGTTTCCTTTTTTAGCAATATTCACGAAATCGTTAAAAGATTTCCCTTGTACCTGCTGAATAAATCTTCTTGCATTTTTATCTGTAGCCGCTTCTGTAGCATCAGAAGGTTTTATAGCTTTCACCAAGTTAGCTACTTTATAAGCCATTGAACCTGGTTTTTTGTCTTCAATATTGATGATATGATATCCAAACTGAGTTTCAACCACACCTGTAGCACCTTTAGGGTTGTTCGCTAAATAATGTAAAAATTCAGGAACGAAAGGAGTTTCAGGAGTCGTCCAACCAAGGCTACCACCTTGTGCAGCAGAACTTGGGTCGTTAGAAAGCTTAAGGAATTCTGTAAATTTAGCCGGAGTCGCTTTTACAATCGCGCCAATAGAATCTGCCAATTTCTTAGCCTCTTCTTTAGATCTTGTAACACCTTCTCCCGCAGGGCTTCCTTTGAAAGCAATAAGAATATGTCTTGACAATGTAGAATCTGAAGTCTTTTTATCTAAAAGTTTAGACACTACATAGAAGTTTTGCTCTTTATAAGGGCCAAAAGTCTGTCCGATAGCAGCAGAAGTAATTTGTCCCTGAATAGATTGTGGCAATTGGTTTGGCTTCACATACTGAGCATTGAAAGGCATGTCAGAATTAGCCATTACGAACATGGAGTCGTTTTTAGTATTTTGGAAGTTTTCCGCTCCACTTGCATCGCTTCCAGAGAATAGTTTTGTAATCTCTTTCTGAGCTGCGGCATCATCAGCTGCACTTGGCTGAGACGGGAAAAATACAATTCCTAAGTTTCTGCTAGGTTCAGCTTTGAACATTACAGGATGCTCCTTAATGTATGCTGCTAAATCTTCAGTAGTAACTTTGATATTATTTTTTTGAAGGTAAGCAGTATAATCAATTTTAACGAAATCGATATCAGCTAACTGATCTCTTTCTTTCATTAATTCTTCTGCTTCTTTCTTCCCAGTGGTAATTCCTGTAGAAATATTTGCAAAAACCTGTCTGGCCATTAGTCTGTACTCAATAGATTTTTTAGTTTTAATCCATTGATTATAGCCTTCCGGACTAGCCTTTTGTAAATCTTCAATTTGTTTTTTAAGCTCCTGAGTTTTAAAGTTTCCTTTCTCATCAAAGAACTGCTGTTGCTGAGCAAACATTTGATCATACTGAATTTGATTCCAGAAATAATCATCCGTCATTTCGAAGCCCATTTTCTCAAACTGCTGCTTGATAAGTTTAGATTGAACCAATAACTGCCAAGCCTGCTCCTCAAGACCAGCCTTTGGTTGACCTTGCTGCTCAGCTTGTTGCTGTAATACGAAAAGTTGGTCATTAAACTCCTCACGGGTAATTTTCTCACCGTTTACTTTTCCTAAAACATCAGGATTTTTACCAAAAACCTTATCAATGCTATCTGGGTTTACCAAGAACGCTAAAAGCGCCAGTGCAATTACTCCCATTAACAGCCAAGGCTTACTCCTAATTTGTCCTAAAATTGCCATTATATAAATTATAGTTTTTTATCAGTTTGCGAAAATACACATTTTTAAGAAATTACAGAAATCTCAGACCTTTTTTTAATTTTTAAAATTTAAATAATAGAAAAAAGGAAATTTTGACCATATTTTTTAGCGAAAAACAAATGGCATAAGTATTGTGCCATTTAGTATATCATGATATGTGATCCATTTTCAGCACATTTTGTGAGATTTCAATTTAATGAATTAAAACGATAATGACAATTTGTCATTCGATTAACTATGATAGAATTTGAAGATATTAGTTTAGAGGAAATGATTAGCGATGGATTTGATATTGTAGCGGAAGAAATCAACCTTTCTGACTTATCGGAAACAGAACAAAATTCCGAACAAAAGATATTCCCGATCCTTCCTGTAAGAAATATGGTAATGTTCCCAAATGTTGTAATTCCTATTACAGCAGGGAGAAAAACATCTATTCAACTTCTTGAGGAAGCTCAGAAAAACGGAGATTTCATCGGAATTATAAGCCAGAAAAATTCAGATTTGGAACAACCTACCGAAAAAGATTTGTATCAGATCGGAACGTTGGCGAAAATTATTAAAATTATAAAACTTCCTGAAGGAAATATTACAGCTATTACAAAAGGTTTTCACAGATTTAAGGTTAAAAAATTTGTTGAAACTCAACCGTATTTTAAGGCTGAAATCACGAAATTAAAAGACGGAAAAGCAAAAAATAAGGAAGAATACGAGGCTTTGTTGGAAAATATTAAAGATTTAGCTTTAAAAATCATTGAGCTTGATCCGAATATTCCGAATGCAGCCAATTTTGCGATTAAAAACATCAACAATAATGATGATCTTTTAAATTTCATCTGCACAAATGCTAATTTCCCTTCAGGTGAAAAACAAAAATTGCTTGAAGAAAAAAGCTTGATCGAAAGAGCAAATAAGTGCTATGAAATGATGCATGAAGATTTCAGAAAGTTGGAATTGAGAAATCAGATTCATCAGAAAACTTCAAAAGATCTTGATAAACAACAGCGAGAATATTTTCTGAATCAGCAAATGAGAACCATCCAGGAAGAATTGGGTGGTGGCGCTGAAAGTGATATCGAAGATCTGATTGCAAAAGCAAGAAAGAGAACATGGAGCACTGAAGTTGAAGAACATTTCCAAAAGGAAATCAACAGATTACAGCGTCAGAATCCAAACTCACCAGATTATAATGTTCAGAGAAATTATCTGGATTTCTTCACAGATCTTCCTTGGGAAACCTACACAAAAGATATTTTTGATATTGCCAAAGCAGAGAAAGTTTTAGACAAAGCACACTTCGGCTTAGAAGACATCAAAAAGAGAATTCTGGAGCACATGGCTGTTTTAAAATTAAAAAACAACATGAAATCCCCTATTCTATTGCTTGTTGGGCCTCCAGGAGTTGGTAAAACTTCATTAGGAAAATCAATTGCAGATGCCTTGGGAAGAAAATATGTGCGTCTTTCTTTGGGTGGACTTCACGACGAAAGTGAAATTCGCGGACATAGAAAAACCTACATTGGAGCGATGGCGGGAAGAATCCTTCAATCCATCAAAAAATCGGGAACTTCAAATCCTGTGATTGTTTTGGATGAAATGGATAAAATCGCACAGGGATTGCACGGTGATCCAAGTTCAGCACTTTTAGAAGTTCTTGATCCTGAGCAAAACAAATCTTTCTACGATAATTTCTTAGAAATGGGTTATGATTTGTCTAAAGTGATGTTTATCGCAACAGCTAATTCATTATCAACCATTCAGACTCCATTGTTGGACAGAACTGAAATTATTCAGATCGCCGGATATACTTTGGAGGAAAAAATCGAGATTGCGAAGAGACATTTAATTAAAAAACAACAGGAAGAAAACGGTTTAGATGCGAAATCTTTCAAACTAGGAAACCCTGAGTTAAAACATATTATCGAAGCTCACACTTCGGAAAGCGGCGTAAGAACATTGGAAAAAAGAATTGCATCAATCGCCCGTTGGGTAGCTTTACAAACCGCTTTGGTGAAAGAATATGATCCGAAAATTTCTCTTGAAAAAGTAGATGAAATCTTAGGAGTTCCAAGACCAAAAAGCTTATCGGAAATCACTGGATTTCCAGGAGTTGTGACTGGTCTTGCCTGGACAAGCGTTGGCGGCGATATCTTATTCATTGAAAGCATTTTAAGCAATGGAAAAGGCGCCTTAACAATGACGGGCAACTTGGGAACGGTAATGAAGGAATCTGCAACCATTGCTTTAGAATATATTAAAGCTAAACACGATGAATTGGGAATTTCTCAGGATGATATCGAGAAAAAAAACATCCACGTTCACGTTCCTGAAGGAGCGACTCCAAAAGATGGACCTTCGGCGGGTATCGCGATGCTAACCTCAATGGTTTCTTCATTTAAAAATAAAAAAGTGAAGGCACATTTAGCTATGACCGGAGAAATTACGCTAAGAGGAAAAGTACTTCCTGTAGGCGGAATTAAAGAAAAATTGCTGGCTGCAACAAGAGCCGGAATTAAAGAGGTAATTCTTTGTGAAGCCAACAGAAAAGATGTGGAAGAAATTAAAAAAGATTACCTGAAAAACCTTACCGTTCACTATGTAAACCGCATGGAAGAAGTTATCGAAATAGCCATTGAAAAGTAATTAGTAAACATATTAACATTCTCAATAAGAAACACGTTTTGAATTTTTTCAAGACGTGTTTCTCTTTTAATACATTCACTTTAAATAAGATACTCGTTCTTTATAAAAAATTCATCTTATTTAATTTTTGACGGAATAGATTTTGCTTTAAATCGAAAAGAATTTAGGTTCACCATAAAAAAGCTCTTCAATTCGGAGGGTTTTTCTTATTTTTATACAGCAGATTTTGAAATTATGAATTTTATTCGACTTCCTTTTCTTGTTAAACTGACCTTAGTCATCATTTCCATTATTGGTCTTGGTTATCTTTTGGCATTAGGACAAAGTATTTTAGCACCTTTCTTTTTAGCATTTTTAATGGCGATGCTTTTTCTGCCATTTGCCACTTTATTAGAAAAAAAATTAAAGTTTCCCAGGTCTATTTCTACCATGACTTCGGTATTGGTAATGTTGGTGATTTTAGCAGGACTCATTTATTTCTTCGGATCTCAACTTTCAGATTTCAGTAAAGATATTCCGCATCTAAGAACACAATTTACCACGGTTTTTGAAAATCTTCAGCATTGGATTTCAAAAACTTTTAATGTAAAAATTGATGATCAGCTGGATTACATCAATCAAGGACTGAACAAATTACTTTCGTCTTCGGGCGTAATTTTAGGATTCACTTTCGGAATATTTTCAACAGGATTCGGGTTTATTCTGTTTTTTATTCTTTTCTTTATTTTCATCTTGAATTACAGAAGAGTTTTAAATAATTTCATCGTCACTGTTTTTAATGAAAAGCATAAAGCAAGCGTTCAGGAAGTGGTGAATGAAGTTCGTGTAATGACGAAAAAATACATTATTGGGCTTTGCCTTCAGGTTTTTATCGTTTCTATTTTAACATCCATTGTTTTAACCGTTTTGGGTGTAAAATATGCTGTTCTTTTGGCTGTTTTAACAGGTTTATTAAATGTAATTCCTTATCTCGGAATCTGTATTTCGTTGGTGATTTCATGCTTCATTGCTTTTGCTACCGGAACTCCAGTTACATGTTTTTATGTTGTGCTCGGATATATCGCCGTTCATATCATTGATGGAAATATCGTTCTTCCGTTTGTCGTTGGTTCTAAAGTGAAAATCAACGCCTTATTTTCATTTTTAGGAATTCTTTTGGGCGAACATCTTTGGGGAATTGCAGGAATGTTTTTATGTATTCCGGCGATTGCGATTCTGAAAATTATTTTTGAAAGAGTCGATGGATTGCAACCTTGGGGAAGGCTTCTCGGTGAGGAACAAAAACCGGATAAAAAGAAAAAGAAATATAAAATTTCAAAGAATATTACGTTGGAAGAAATGGATTAATCATTAGCAATAAGTAATTGGTAATGAGCAATTTTAAAATTCTATAAATAAATGAAGCCTTCAAAATTTTGAAGGCTTCATATTTTTTTAAAGTGCACAAATCGGACTCATTCCGCTTGGACAACTTTGATCGCATGGAATATAAGATTGATTATCCGGACAATAGCCTACAGGTTCACCTGGATTTCCTGGCCCACCGCTTCCACCTAAACATGGATGTCCAGCAGGAATTTTACACGGGCAACCTTCAGGACCGATGTCACAAATTTGCTCACGACCGCCTCCTTTAATTTCTCTTAAATCTACACGATTTAGTTTTTTAAGATTTTTCAACATAATATAATTTGTTTAGTTTAACTTGATTAACAAATATATAAAATACAGCCACACAGCCTGTAAAAAATTCACATTAAATTGAAAAATAAATAAAAATCAATTTGTTCAGATAAACGAATATCATTTTTATGTTATATTTAATATAAAATCAACAATATGAAAATCGTAAAATTTATTGTATCCTTACTTTTCGGATTAATGTTTATTAATGCCGGATTAAACAAATTCTTAAACTATATGCCAATGGAAAAACCAACGCCTGAGCAAATGAAGATTTTTACCGCTTTTGGAGAAATCAGTTGGTTGATGCCCTTAGTTGGTGCTGTGGAAGTTATCGGAGGGCTGCTATTTATCTTTCCTAAAACCAGAGCTCTTGGAGCCATTGTTATTTTGCCGGTGATGGTAGGAATTGTTGCTCATATTTTTACACTAGACAAATCTACCTCAGGCATGTCTATCGCCGGAATTATGTTCCTGATCAATCTTTGGATGATTATTGATAACAAAGAAAAATATAAAGCCTTGGTGAAATAAAAAAGTGAATGGTGAGTGGTCAATTGTGAATTTTTAAAATTGACAAATAAAGCGAGTTACAATTGACCATTCCCTTTCAATATTATACAAATGCGCTGAAACCGGTAATCGATCTTCCGACAATCAGGGAATTGATTTCTTTCGTTCCTTCGTAAGAATAAATTGCTTCGGCGTCGGCTACAAATCTTGCCACGTCATATTCAAGCAGAATTCCGTTTCCGCCCAAAACTTCACGGGCTCTGGAAACAATATCTCGTGTTCTCAGCGTACAGAAAACTTTTGCTAAAGAAGCATGCTCGTCTTTTAAAATTCCTTCGTCCTGCATTTCAGAAAGTCTAAAAACCATGGTTTGCATTGCCGTTAAATTGGATAACATTTCCACCAAATGCCCTTGAATCATTTGAAATGAAGCAATCGGTTTTCCAAACTGTTCGCGAGTTCTTGTATAGGCTAAGGCACTTTCATAAGCTCCTCGCGCACAACCTGTCGCCATCCAAGCCACTCCTGCCCTAGTCATTCTCAATACCTTTCCGGTATCTTTAAAAGAATTGGCATTTTGCAGACGGTTTTCTTCTGTGACTAAACAATCTTTCAGCGTAATCAAACCGTTTTGCACGATTCTCAACGCCATTTTTCCTTTAATTTTCTCAACAGAATAACCGGGATTATCTTTTTCAACAATAAAACCTTTCACTTCTCCACTGTCTAAATCTCGTGCCCAAATAATAATCAAATCAGCAAAAGTGGCATTCCCGATCCATTTTTTTTGACCATTTAAAACCCAACCTTCAGGAGTTTTTTTACAAGTCACTGTTAAACCTCCTGCTGCTCCGGAACCAACTTCAGGTTCTGTTAACCCAAAAGCACCTATTTTTTCAAACTTCTGCATTTGAGGAAGCCATTTTTGTTTTTGTTCTTCAGAACCGCAAATATAAATTGAACCCATCGCCAAGCCGGATTGCACTCCAAAGAAAGTAGCAATCGAAGCATCAATTCTTGCCATTTCCATCGCAATAACACCTTCCATTAAAAAAGGCATTCCCGGACAGCCATACCCTTCGTAGGTTACACCGCAAATATTTAATTTTTGAAATTTTGGGATTAATTCATGTGGAAATTCGTCTCTGAGCCAATAATGATTCACCAAAGGCTTCACTTCTTTTTCCATGAAAGCCCTTACCTTTAACTGAATTTCTCGTTGTTCAGGACTCAATGTGTGGTAAATATCGTAGAAATCTCCGTCGATAGGCGGAAGTTCCTTCTTTTTTTTATTCGGATCGAGCATTTTCATTAAACCTCCCAACTGTTTATCATCGAGTTTTGAGAAATTTTGCATCAGTTTTGACAGATCAATTTTTTGAGAAATAGCACTCAACTGATCAAAGTCGATGGTTCTTAATAATTCTATCGCGTTTCTGATTTTGGAAAAAGTATTTGACATAAGAAATTATTGTGTGTTTGATTTGTAAAAGTTAAGCAAAAATTAATCCGAAAACAAGAGATATATTTTCAATTTATTTTACAAAACATTGATTTTCATTTATTTAAAACAGAATTTCTCTTTACAAACTTTTTACTTGGCATTTTCAAACATTACAAGCCATTCTGCAGGAACTTTGGGATAAGCAAAACATTAAAAAATCTATATTATGAGAACGACTTACATAAAGCTATCCATCGCAACGGCACTTTTATTAGGAATTTATTCATGTAAAAAAGGAGAAGCAACAGAAACATCATCTGCAGATTATGCGACTGCAGATTCTGCTGCGGTAGTGGTTTCCGACAGTGTTTCTTCCGCTGCAACGATGAATGTAAAAGACAAACAGTTTATCAAAACGGCGGATGTAAATATGGAAGTGAAAGATGTTTATGATGCAACCATTTCCATTGAAAAATCGGTTCAGCAATTGGGAGGATTTGTAACAAAAAGCAATCTGCAAAGCAATGTTGTTTCTGAAGACACTTATAATACATCCAACGAAAACGCAACTTTGGTTAAAAAATTTCAAACCGAAAACACGATGCAAGTTCGGGTTCCAACGGATAAATTGGGTGAACTTTTGACGTTGATTAATGATAAAAAACTATTCTTGAATTCAAGAATCATCAATGCGGAAGATGTGACTGCCAGCATAAAATATGCAGAACTTGAGGCTCAAAGAAATAAAAAAACGGATAACAATATTGCTCAGATGAAAGTGAATAAAGATAAAGTAAGTATGAGCAACGACAATATGAAAGAAGGCAACCAACAGCAGCTGGAAACCATGAATACAGCAGATCAGCTAAAATACAGCACGGTGGATATTTACATTAAAGAACCTAAACTTCGTATTGCAGAAATTGCAATTACCAATACAAAAAGCATCGACGATAAATATAGATTTGAATTTTTATACAGTGCAAAATCTGCTTTCGTGGAAGGTTATTATTTAATTCAAAGAATTATTGTTGGATTAATCGTAATCTGGCCCTTATTATTGATCGGTAGCGTTGGATTATTTTTCTACAAAAAGAGAAAATCAATTAAAAAATCACATTCAAATATTTCAGAATAGCAATCCTAACCTTTGGTTATTTATATAAATTTTTAGATTTTACAAGAAACCTCCGGAATCAATCTGGAGTTTTTTTTAACATTAAAATTTCATTTTTAAAATCTCAGGTTTTGTTTTGTGAAGATGGAGAATCAATTCGCCAAATAACGTATTTGCCCAGGCAAACCAAGATCGTGTAAAATCTTTCGGATTATCAACATCAAAAGATTCGTGGATAAATCCAGTTCCGGCATGCGTTCCTTTCAACATTTTTAAACAGGCTATAATTTCCTCGTCATTATCGGTCGTCAAAGCCTGCATAATTAAACCCAAAGGCCAGATTTTATGTTCCCCAATGTGCGGGCCACCAATTCCTTTCGCAAATTTTCCTTCGCTAAACCACGGATTTGCATGACTTAAAGAAAACTTTCGTGTGTTTTTATAGATTTCACCATCCTTTGAAGCATATCCCAAATAAGGAATCGATAGTAAATTCGGAACATTGGCATCATCCATGAATAAAGCATTTCCAAAACCATCGATTTCCAAAGCGTAGATTTTTCCGGCTGTTGGATGATTTAAAATTGCATATTTTTGAATCGCTTCATCCACTTCTTTTGCTAAATTTTTGAATTGATTTGATGAATTTTCATCTTTTAAAATCTTAGAGAAAATTTCCGCCGTTTCGCGTAAAGAAACTACCGCAAACATATTCGAAGAAATCAAAAAAGGATAAAAAGTGGCATCATCCGAAGGTCGGAACATCGAATGAATCAAACCTACTTTCTTCGTAGGATTTCCAAAGCCTTTGCCAAATTGTGTATCTAAAGGGTTTCCGTTCGCTCTTTCAAAAGAATAAGAGCCTTTTGAATCTTTTCTTTGCTGTACTTTAAAAGTCTGTAAAATCAACAACATTACTTTTTTCCAATCTGCATCAAAAACAGAAGAATCTCCAGTTGTTTTCCAATAATTATATGACAAACGCATTACATAACATAATGAATCGATTTCCCATTTTCGCTCATGAATTCCTGGTTTCGTATCGGTCACATCATCCTTCCATTCACTGATTTTGTGAGGATCATCAAAAAAAGCATTAGCGTAAGGATCGAGAAGAACACATTCAACCTGTTTATTGATGACTCCTTTCAAAAGATCTTTTAATTTTTTGTCTTCATTCGCTAAATTTAAATAAGGATAAACCTGTGCCGAAGAGTCACGTAGCCACATCGCATCGATATCTCCCGTGATCACATAGGTAAAAGGTTTATTATTCTTATGATAAAACTTTACCGTTGTATCGAGCGTATTCGGGAAACAGTTTTCGAACATCCACGCCAATTCATTATCAGCAATGTCTTTTTTTATAGTTTTAATTGTTTTTTCGACTGCTTCGGAAACAAACTTTCTTTGATTAAGATTTGGTCTTTTTGAAACATAATCATTTACAAATAAAAATTTTGCAGACGTCGGAATACTGAAAAAGCCTAGTCCGAGACTTGATTTTTTGATAAAATCTCTTCTTTCCATCATTAATATAAATGTGATAATTTGGATTGGAAGTTAATAATTTTATAAACACAAATGATGATCTTCAAATTTCCGAGCCTATTTTTAATTGAATTTTTTCAAAATTTAAATATTTCTTATCATTTTGAGACATTCACCCCATGCATTTTTTCCTTAAATTTGCAGATTGAAATATCACAAACAGAATTCAGGAAGAAAAACACACTGAAATTTCAAATAGTATAACCCTAATTTCTAAAATATATGTTATCAAAAATAAATCCTACTCAAACCAACAGCTGGAAAGCTTTGGACGAGCAATTTGCAAATAATGACTTTGATTTAAGAAGCCTTTTTGAATACAATCCGAACCGTTTTAATGAATTTTCGATTAAAAGACCTAACTTTTTATTTGATTATTCTAAAAACTTAATCGATTCTAAAACAAAAAACCTTCTTTTAAACCTTGCTGAAGAATGCGAATTGAAAGATGCGATTTCTAAAATGTTTTCGGGAGACAAAATCAACGAAACAGAAGGAAGAGCCGTTCTGCATACCGCTTTGAGAGATTTTTCTGATAAAGAAATTTTGGTTGACGGTGAAAATATCAAACCTCAGATCAAAAGAGTTTTAGATCACATGAAATCTTTCTCTGAAAGCATTATTTCAGGAGATCACAAAGGTTTTACCGGGAAAGAAATTACAGATGTGGTTAACATCGGAATCGGAGGTTCAGATTTAGGACCTGTGATGGTGGTTTCGGCTTTGAAACATTTTAAAACAAGGTTAAACGTTCATTTTGTTTCTAATGTGGACGGAAATCATATCGCAGAAGTTGTTAAAGATTTAAACCCTGAAACGACTTTATTCATCATTGCTTCTAAAACGTTTACGACTCAGGAAACAATGACGAATGCAAATTCAGCAAAAGATTGGTTCTTACAAGCTGGAAAACAGGAAGATGTAGCAAAACATTTTGTCGCTTTATCAACTAACGTTCAGGCCGTTAAAGACTTCGGAATTGCAGAAGAAAACATTTTCGAATTCTGGGATTGGGTTGGCGGAAGATACTCATTGTGGAGCGCGATCGGTTTAAGCATCGTTCTTGCAGTTGGTTATGAAAATTATGAGCAATTATTGAGAGGAGCTTACGACACAGATCAGCATTTCCAAACTGCAGAATTTGGTGAAAACATTCCCGTTTTGATGGGATTAATTGGAATTTGGTATCGTAATTTCTATGCAGCGACAACCGTTGCTATTCTTCCTTATTCTCAGTATTTAGACAGATTTCCGGCATATTTCCAACAGGGAGATATGGAAAGTAACGGAAAATGTGTTGACAGAAATGGAGAATTTGTAGAATATGAAACAGGACCAATTATTTGGGGCGAACCGGGAACAAACGGACAACATGCTTTCTATCAATTGATTCACCAAGGAACAGAACTGATTCCTGCAGATTTTATTGCATATGCAAAAAGTCCAAATAAAGTTTCTGATCATCAGGATAAATTATTAGCTAACTTTTTTGCTCAGACTGAGGCACTTGCTTTCGGAAAAACAGAAGAAGAAGTTGAGGAAGAATTAAAAGCTTCAGGAAAAACCGATGAAGAAATTGATTTCTTATTAAACTACAAAGTCTTCCACGGAAATACGCCGACCAATTCATTCTTATTCAACGAATTAACACCTTTTTCCTTGGGACAATTAATTGCTTTGTATGAGCATAAAATTTTCGTTCAGGGTGTGATCTGGAACATTTTCAGTTTCGACCAGTTTGGTGTAGAACTAGGAAAAGTTTTAGCCAATAAAATCCTTCCGGAACTTGAAAATAATGAGACCGTTAGCTCTCATGATACATCAACAAACGGATTGATTAATTATTATAAAGCTAATAAATAAACTATTGCTGATTTTCATTAATTTTGATTAAAAATACAAAGATATGACACAGATTATCATTAACCTAAGCAATAAGGAGGAAGAGACCTTTGTGGAAACTTTTTTGAAAAAAATGAAGATCAGCTTTGAAAAAAATGAGGATGATTTTGAGTTGACGGATGAAATGAAAAGAGTGATTGATGAAGCTTTAAAGCAAGACAGATCAACAGCAGTAGATGGTAAGGAGTCTTTAAAGAGAATTAGAGCAAAATATGGTCTTTAATTTTAAATTTCTATCAATTGCTGAAGATAATATTGAGGAAGCGACAGAGTATTATGCGAACATTTCAATGAAAGTTCTAAAGAATTTTAATACCCAATTGGATCTTTCAATAAATAGAATTGTGAGCAATCCTTATTTTCAGAAAAAATATAGAGATATAAGAGCTTTTCCTCTCAAAAAATTTCCTTATATCATTTTCTATGAAATAAATGAAGAAGAAAAAATGATTTATATCCTTTCCGTTTTCTGCACTCATCAGAATCCGGAAAAATATCCTTAAAAATCTAATAAAAAGTAATAAAAGTAAAAATGGCAGAAATTCTTGACGGATTAAAAGTATCCAAAGAAATAAAACAGGAAATCAAGGCTGAAGTTGAAAAAATTCTTGCAAACAAAAGAAGAGCTCCGCATTTGGTGGCAATTCTTGTTGGAAACAACGGCGCGAGCAAGGCTTATGTAAACGCGAAAGTAAAAGATTGTGAGGAAGTTGGTTTTCAATCGAGCTTAGTGAAATTTCCAAGTACGGTTTCTGAATCTGAATTATTGGAAAAAATTGAAGAACTTAATAAAGATAAATCTGTTGACGGATTTATCGTTCAGTTGCCTTTACCGGATCAAATCGATCAGGAGAAGATCATCAACGCAATCGATCCGAGAAAAGATGTTGACGGGTTCCATCCTACGAACTTTGGGAAAATGGCTTTGGAAATGGATACGTTCTTACCTGCAACTCCGTTCGGAATTTTAACATTATTGGAAAGATATAATATTGAAACTAAAGGTAAAGACTGCGTAATCATCGGAAGAAGTAAAATCGTAGGTAGACCAATGAGTATCTTGATGGGAAGAAAAGATTTCCCAGGAAACTCAACGGTTACGTTAACGCACTCTTACACAAAAGACATCGAAGAATACACTAAAAAAGCAGACATCGTAATTACAGCGTTGGGAGATCCTCACTTCTTAAAAGGTGAAATGATCAAAGACGGAGCAGTGATTGTTGATGTAGGTATTACGAGAGTAGACAAC
>DKLU01000301.1 GCA_002455915.1 Chryseobacterium sp. UBA6632 | reverse complement strand
ATATGTATAATTCCTCTTATGAAAATACGATGAATGACCCTTATCAGGTTCAGAAAGTAATTTTAAAAGACAATTATAATCATATGATTTCCGGATATTCTTTCGAATATCTTTTAGGAGTTAAAAGAGGGCTTGTAAAACTAAAAAAGCTAGATAGAAATTCTGCTGTTACTGAAACTACAGAATTTCAATATGGGACTGTCTCTGCAAGCCCTCCAGCTCTTGGCTATGGAATAAGTCTAGAAGCTTTATGTCCTATTTATACTAATTATAATGCATTACCTCAAAACACATTCATTCTACAAAAAGTGTTTACGCCTTCAGGTGGTGTAATTGAATATAATTTTGAACCAAATAAAGTATATTATAACAAAGCAGATCTTGGCTATCTTAATCCTATTATTAACGGTGACAATTATTTAGATCCCGAGGTTCAGTTTTTAGACTCAGTGGCTGATGTTATCTATGATACCAAACAAGCCATTGATTATACCTTTACAATTTCAGGAACGCAGCCCAGAAAGATATTTATTGCATTTGGAGCAGATGAATACTATACACCTCCTCTATATTGGGATACCAATACTCCTGCTGAGGTTAATTATCTTATTGACGGAGTCTACGGTGCTTCATGTGGTGCGGGTACCTTTACCAGAGAATTCTATTTAAACCCGGGAACTCATACTCTTAGAATAACGGGTTCCGGAGGAAGAGGCTTGGCTAATATACTTTACCTGTCTCATTTGCCTTTACCGCTTAGCAATATAGCAACAGGAAGAGGAGTCAGAATATCAAGTATTAAGTATTATAATAGCCCAACAGAAATGACTCCGGTAAATACTACCAAATTTGATTATGATAATTTTGCAGATGCTAACTCGGCATCGGGGTATTATTTTTCTTCCGAACTGGATGAGAATGCTGAAGCATTTATTTTATATAAAAATGTAAAGGTAACAGAAAACGATGGCTCCAATGGGTATACAAAATATTATTATAAAACACCGGATGATTACCCTAAAAATGGAAATTATTGGCCATATTATGCGTATACAAGTGGAGGATTGCTCGATAAAAGAGAAGTTTATAATAAGCAGAATAAAATTCTTGTGTCCGAGCAAAGTAATTATACTTTTGAAGAGATGCCGGGTGCCCAGGATTATTACCTTTGGGGGAACATGGGTTCTACTTCTAAACTGGCTTGGCTCAAAAAATCTGCTATTACTTCAACCTCTTTTTTTGATAATAATCAAAGTATAGAGCAGGCTTCCGAAACGAATTTTAATATATTCAACTTTGAAATAGCCTCTACCAAGAAAATAGCAGATGGAAATACGTTAGAACAATTCTACACTTATCCTGAATCTGGATATCCACAGCTTTCTAATGCTCATATTATGAGTATTCCGGTAAAGATGGAAGAAAAAAATGATGGAAAAACAGTTTCTAAAGCAGAAACAAAATATGACAATACCAATAGTGTATTACCAACCTCTGTATTAACATTTAATGTAAGCAATAATGCCAATAATACCAGTAAAATAGCTAAAAAGATAGACTTGTATGATTCTGTGGGTAATGTTCTTCAGATGAGTTCGGACGCAGGAGTTCCAAGTACAATTGTTTACGGGTATAATCAAACACTACCGATCGCCAGAATAACAGGCATTACGTATGCAGAAATTTCTTCATTTGTACAGCCTATTATTGATGCTTCCAATGCAGATGCCCAAAATCCGGCGAATGAAGGTTCATTGTTAACTGCACTAGAGCAGTTTAGAAAAAATGCTGCTTTGGTAAACGCTCAGGTTACAACTTATACTTACGATCCTCTTATTGGTGTCACTACGACAACGTCACCAGACGGAAACAGGGTGAATTATAAATACAATACCAAAAATCAATTGGAGAAGATTGTGAATATGGATGGAGCTACATTGAAAGAATACAAATACAATTATAAAAACTAAACACAATGAAAAAAATAATTCGAATATTTCCCATGCTATTAATCGGTTTTGTGCAGGCACAAACAGGTCTTAGCTCATCGGAAAATTATGTATACGGAAAAAACTGTTTATCGGAAGATTGTTCCAGAAAAACAGAATCTGTACAATATTTTGACGGATTAGGAAGGGCAAAACAAAATATAGCGATTAAAGCAACTCCTACAGGAAAGGATATTGCAGTACCTGTGGAATATGATATATATGGCAGACAGGTAAAAAGCTATCTTCCCATACCGCAATCCGGTACCCAGAATGGAGCAATATATTCATCTCCGCTTTCTAACGCTGCTTCTCAATATGGAAGTGAGAAAATTTATACCGAAAAAGTTTTAGAATCTTCACCTTTAGGAAGAATACAGCAACAAACGCAAGTAGGTAATGCCTGGAGTACACACCCGGCTCAGTTTGGCTATGGTTCAAATACCTCTGCGGATGAAGTGAAGAAATATACTGTTGTAACCAATTGGGTAGAAGATAGAACAAATAGTGTTTTAAGCATTTCCGGAATATATGCTGCAAATTCTTTATATAAATCTTCTGTTACCGATGAAGATGGTAATACTGCTGTTCAGTTTAAAAACCAGAAGGGACAAACAATCCTGACGAGAAAAAAAGACGGAACTCAAAATGTAGATACTTATTATGTATATAATGAATATGGTCAACTTGCATACACCATTCCGCCTTTGGCTTCTCAATCAGGGCTCACTGATGAGGCAACTTTAAATAATCTTTGTTATCAGTACAGATATGATGGCTGGAAACGTCTGGTAGAAAAGAAAATTCCGGGTAAAGGCTGGGAATATATGGTATATGATAAACAGGATCGATTAGTGTTGGCTCAGGATGCTAACCTCAGAACAACTACCAATAATTTTGCAGCCAAAGGCTGGATGTTTACTAAGTATGATAAGCTAGGTAGAATAAGCTACACCGGATTTTTTACAAATACAGCGACCAGAATGGCAATGCAAACTGCATTAAACAATATGTCGGCCAATGCTGGAAATAATGAAGAAAGAAGTACGACTTCCTTTGCTTTAAACGGGATGGATGTTTACTATACCAAAAATGCTTTCCCAACAGGAAGTATGAAGATTTTGAGTGTTAATTATTATGACACCTATCCTTCCTACAGTTTCAATCCGGCTTTCCCAGGTTCTATAATGGGGAAAAGCATAAGGACTGATAATTCTGCTAATAATGCTATCAGTACCAAAAGTTTACCTGTGATGAGCTTTGTGAAAAATATCGAAGATGATAATTGGACCAAAAACTATTCTTATTATGACGCAAAAGGAAGAGTGATTGGTACCTATTCCATCAATCATTTGGGAGGATACAGCAAAACGGAGACAGATATTGACTTTGCGGGGGCTATCCAAAAAAGTAAAGTATACCATAAAAGATTAGACACCGATACGGAAAAAGTAATCACCCAAAACTTTGAATATGACAGCCAAAACAGATTGCTCGTTCATAAGCATCAGGTAGATAGTAATCCTGTTGAAATTTTATCCCAGAATGAATACAATGAGCTTTCTCAGATAAAAAATAGAAAAATTGGCGGAACTTCAGCTTCTTCACCTTTACAAAGTATAGATTACACGTATAATATTCAAGGGAAACTGACGAAAATTAATGATCCCTGGAATCTGAACGGTAAATTGTTTGGCTATGAAATTAAGTATGATAATCCTGTTTATAATAGCTTTGGCAGTGCAAGATACAACGGAAACATTGCAGAAGTACAATGGAAAAATGCTTCTGAAGATGTGCTGAAAAGATATACCTATTCTTATGACGGACTCAACAGACTGAAAGATGCCACCTATACAGAGCCTCTTTCCACGATTCCGTTTAATAATAATTTTAATGAAAATGTAACGTATGACGTAAGTGGAAACATCAAAACCTTAAAAAGAAATGCTTTTCCTATTAATGGAAATACCTCAACGGTAGTAGACAATTTGGTATATAACTACACAGGAAACCGCTTAAACAGAATTACCGAAAATGCCTTAAATAGCTCAGGATATGAAGGAGGAAGCAATCTTATTTCTTATGACCAGAATGGCAATATGAAAGACATGCTGGATAAAGGAATTCAGAATATTGATTATAATTATCTGAACCTGTCGAACAAATTTTCTATTAGTCAAAACAATATTTTTGGTCAGCAGGCAAACACAACCATAGATTACCTTTATCGTGCGGACGGGGTGAAATTGAGGAATTCATATTCGAGCGTCACAGGAATGGGATCTTCTATGGTGACCCAAATAATTGATTATCTGGATGGTTTTCAATATGCTTTTAATGATTTAGGGGGAGGAATGTGTCTGGAATGCAGAACGGAAAGTGCTTACGAGATACAGGCTTATCAAAAAGCAGAAAGAGGTCCTATTTTTCCTACAAAACCTCGATGGATTCTTGATTTTGTGGCGACAGCAGAAGGCTTTTACAGTTTTGCAGAAAACCGTTATATTTACAACTACAAAGATCACCTGGGAAATACAAGGGTAAGCTTTGCAAAAGATGATGCCGGAAATGTTCAGAGTAGAGATACCAATAACTTTTATCCTCTGGGGTTAAACCATATTGGCGGAGCAGCGGCCTCTAACTTTGGAAGATTTTACAGCTATAAATACAATGGTAAAGAACTTCAACAGACAGGTTTTTA
>DKLU01000007.1 GCA_002455915.1 Chryseobacterium sp. UBA6632 | reverse complement strand
AACATCGCGGCTAGGGTTTTAGTCATTAATTTAAAAATTTGTATATTAAATCAAAATTAAATATAATAACAACTTAAAAACACTGATGAAAATATTTAAACCAAAACACACGCGCGCGAAAATAAAAGGAGCGCTTTCTAAAATAAATAAAGAATATTCCAAAATAAAGGAGACGACGACGAGACCAGAAATAACATATATGTCATGTCGAATATCTCACATCTTACAAGATAAATTCATAATTTAGCATCCTTAAACTAAAATGAAAGATATGGTTGCTATTGTTGATAGTGGTTCTACCAAAACAGATTGGGTAATACTCGACGACTTTAAGAAAGTTTTCCTTAAAACGGAAACCATTGGTTTCAACCCGAATTTTATCAGCAAAGAACTTATTGTTCCGGAAATCGAAAAAAATACAAGCTTAACTTCCGTTAAAAATTCCATTACCAAGATCTTTTTCTATGGTTCAGGCTGTGGTGTTCAGCAAAACTGCGATACCATTGTTGAGGAATTAAGCAAAGTATTTTTAGATGCAGAAATTACCGTAAGAGAAGATCTTATGGCGGCGGCGTATGCTGCTTATCAGGGTAAGCCTGCAATCGTTTGTATTTTGGGTACAGGTTCCAATTCTTGCTATTTCGATGGTAAAGATTTAACGATCAAATTACCTTCATTGGGTTTCCTCATGGGAGATGAAGGAAGCGGCAGTGCCATCGGAAAACAATTGGTGAGAAGATTCTTCATGCAGAAACTACCACAGGATTTGCAGGAAGATTTTCACCAAACCTACAATTTAACGATTGATGAAGCGCTGAAAAATATGTATCACAAGACAAGACCCAATGCCTTTCTTGCAGACTTCAACAGATTTGTGGTCGAAAGAAAAGATCATCCTTATCTTCAAAAAATGGTGCACGAAGAAATGCTGAATTTCTTCGATTATCAGGTTCTTCCATATGAAGAATCAAAAGAAGCCGAAGTTAGTTTTATCGGCTCCATTGCTTATTATTACGAAAATATTCTACGTTCTGCGGCAGCAGAGCTTAACCTTAATGTGGGGCAAATCGTACAAAAACCTATAGAAAGTTTAGTCGATTACCATATTAAATATATACTTTAAACAAAAAATAAAATTCTATGTCAAGTAAAACCCACCGCGACGAAAAGAACTTTAATCAGGCCGCGTTAGATTACCATAAAGCCGAACCTAAAGGAAAAATCGAAGTTATCCCTTCAAAGCCACACTCTTCTCAGAGAGATTTGTCATTGGCATACTCACCGGGGGTTGCAGTTCCTTGTATGGAAATCCACAACAAGCCGGAAACAGTTTATGATTACACAGGGAAAGGAAATCTTGTAGCAGTTATTTCCAATGGTACAGCCGTTCTTGGATTGGGAGATATCGGAGCAGAAGCTTCAAAACCGGTAATGGAAGGGAAAGGTCTTTTATTCAAGATCTTTGCAGATATTAATGTTTTTGATATTGAAATCAACGAAAAAGATCCGGATAAGTTCATCGATATTGTAAAAGGTATTGCTCCTACTTTCGGAGGAATCAACCTTGAAGATATTAAAGCTCCTGAAGCTTTTTATATTGAGCAAAGATTAAAAGAAGAATTGGATATTCCTTTAATGCACGATGATCAGCACGGTACAGCGATTATTTCGGCTGCCGCTTTGATCAACTCTTTGCAGATTGCCAATAAAAATATTGCAGAAGTAAAAATGGTGGTAAACGGAGCAGGAGCAGCGGCAATTGCTTGTACCAACCTTTATATTTCTTTAGGTCTGAAGAGAGAAAACGTATTAATGTGCGACAGTAAAGGAGTTATCAACCATAAAAGAGAAAATCTTACGCCTGAAAAATTAGATTTCATTGTTGAAACAGATATCGATTCATTAGAAGATGCCGTAAAAGGTTCTGATGTTTTCATAGGATTGTCTAAAGGAAACGTAATGACTCCTGAAATGTTGTTAAGCATGAATGAAAACCCTATCGTTTTTGCATTGGCAAACCCAGATCCGGAAATTGCTTACGATTTGGCTCTTGAAACTCGTAAAGATGTCATCATGGCAACGGGTAGAAGTGATTATCCTAATCAGGTAAACAACGTGCTTGGTTTCCCATATATTTTCCGTGGAGCATTGGATGTTCAGGCAAGAGGAATTAATGAAGCAATGAAATTGGCAGCTGTTCACGCGATCGCAGATTTAGCAAAAGAACCGGTTCCGGAAGCTGTAATTTTAGCATACAATATTCAGAATCTTCAGTTTGGTAGAGAATATTTTATTCCAAAACCATTCGATAACAGATTGATTACTAAAGTTTCAAGTGCTGTTGCAAAAGCGGCGATTGAAAGTGGGGTTGCAGGTAAAACCATCGAAGATTTTGAGGAATACGAAAATCAGCTTCTTGACAGAATGGGAAGAGATGAGAAGTTGGTAAGAATGATGCAGAACCGTGCAAAATCTAACCCGAAAAGAATCACTTTAGGAAATGCTGAAGAATATAATGTATTAAAAGCGGCTCAGATTCTTTATGAGGAAGGTATTGCTTTTCCAAGCTTGTTAGGAAACAAAAAATACATCAAAGAGCAAATGGAACGTTTCGGAATCCAGTTGGATGTGCCGATTATCGATCCCAGCGATGATGACCAAAAAGAAAACAGAAAACGATACAGAGAAACACTTTGGAAACTTCGTCAGAGAAAAGGAATGAACGAGTACAAAGCAAAGAGATTTGTTCGTCAGAGAGATTATTTCGGGCCATTGATGTTGAAACATGGTGATACAGATGGTTTGATTATTGGTTTCTCTAAAAACTATGTTTCTACGTTAAGACCTGTTTTAGAAGTGATCGAAAAAGATAAAGGGGTTGATAAAGTGGCGGCAATGATGATGATTCTATCTGAAAAGAAACCTATTTTCTTCGCAGATACCTCTATCAACCAAAATCCTACAGCGGAAGATTTGGTAAATATTGCTAAAATGGCTGAGATTACCGTTAAAACTTTTGCCATCGAACCAAGAATTGCAATGTTAGGTTTTGAAAATTTCTCTGCAATTTCTGAAACATCTAAAAAGGTAGCCAAAGCGGTAAGTATTCTTCACGAAAAATTCCCGAAAATGATTGTGGATGGAGAAATTCAGCCAGATTTTGCAATGAATGCAGATCATTTAAGCGATTATCCTTTCTCAAAATTAGGAAATACTCCGGCAAATACCTTTGTATTCCCGAATTTGGAATCTGCAAATTTATCTTACAAAATCATCAGAGGAATGAAAGTAGCTCAGGTTATCGGACCAATCTTGATGGGACTAAGTCAGCCGGTTCACGTTTTACAGATGCGTTCAAGCGTTGATGAGATCGTAAACTTAGCAACGGTTGCTGTTCTTGATGCTCAGAGAAGAGAGAAAAAATAAAAATAAATTAAGCTTTATTAAACCTTCAAGACTTCAAAACCTTGAAGGTTTTTAATTTTAACTTTAAATACAAATAGAAAAAAAGATGAATTTTAATGCAAAGGCGATTATTTTTGATATGGATGGAACTTTGGTAAATAACATCCCTTATCATGAAGAATCCTGGATCGTATTTTTAAAGGAATACGGAATTATGATAGAGCCTGAAAACTTCGCAGCTCAAAATCATGGAACGCTGGACGAAATGATTATCCGGTTTTTTGGAAACGATTTGTCTAAAGAAAGAATCCATGAGTTGGGATTGGCAAAAGAAAATGCTTATCAGAATTTATATCAACCACACATTAAAGAAGTAAATGGATTAACTCCTTTTCTTCAAAAATTAAAACAAAATAGCATCAAAATTGGTCTTGCCACTATGGGAATTCCCGCAAGTATCGATTTTATTTTGGGAGGATTGAATATTAAAAATTATTTTGACGAAATCACAGGTGGAATCGAGGTGTTAAAAGGAAAACCGAATCCTGATATTTTCCTGAAAACGGTTGAAAAATTACAGGTCGACGGAAAAGATACCTTAGCCGTTGAAGACTCAATGGGCGGAATAAAATCTGCAAAAGATGCAGGTTTAAAAGTCGTAGGAATTACAACTACGCATTCCGAAGAAGAATTGATGGACAACGGTTGTACTTTCGTAATCCATGATTATACTAATATTGATTTGAATTAAATAAGAGGCAAGTAAAAAGTGAAAAGAGACAAGGAGAGTAGGTTTGAAATTTAAAAAGGTTTCATTTTAAAACATCATTCGATGCGTGGCTGTGATAACCGAAATTACTTCCAGCCTCAATCTTCCCACTTCCAGCCTATCAAAAAAGACTTCAAAATTTTGAAGTCTTTTGTTTTTTCGTAAAATCTTTAAAATCATCACCTAAAATTAAGTTAAAAAGCATTCCTGTGTTAAATGAAAATATTAATTAGTTTAATTTGCTATATTTGGGAGTTTTAAAAATTAATAATGATATTTTCACTTCAAGGCAATGTTCAGGAACTTACGCCTACTTACGCAGTAATCAACGTACAAGGAGTTGGTTACTATGTAGGTATTAGCCTAATGACCTCACAGACACTGACTTTAAATAAGGAGACTTTCCTTTTTATTCAACAAATTATTCGAGAAGATGCGCATTTACTTTTTGGGTTTAACACTCGTTCGGAAAAAGAAATGTTCAATCTGTTAATAAGCGTTAATGGCGTGGGTGCTGTTTCTGCTCTTATTTTGCTATCAACTTTAAGTCTTGATGAGATTGCTGCTGCCATACTTTCCAAGAATAGCGCAGTGATTCAGAAAGCCAAAGGTATCGGTGCCAAAACTGCTGAAAGAATTATTGTAGACCTTAAGGATAAGGTACAGAAATTCAGCAATCCGGATGAAAATATTTCTACGTTTGTAGATAATAAAATCAAGGAAGAATCGTTATCTGCATTAGAAGTTTTGGGTATTCCGAAACGTATGAGCGAGAAGCTTGCAGACAGAATAATAAAACAAAATCCAAGTATCTCGGTAGAGGAATTGGTGAAACAAATTTTAAAAAACATTTAACATTTGGTGGAAAATAATAAGTATCTGAAAATATTTTTGTTCCTGTCGTTCCTGTGTATTTCATTCAATACATTTGCACAGAGGCGTCCAGCAGCACCAGTGCGTGATACTGCGATCATAAAGAAGGATTATCAGCTTGCTGACCCTACAACTTATGAGGCGTTTTACGACATAAAAACGGGTATGTACTACGTATATCCTAAGGTAGGTAATACAATTACGGGGCCACCTACGGCAATGTCTCCCGAAGATTATAAAGAATTTATGATGGCCTCGCAAACAAAGGCTTATTATAAAGAAAAATCAGACAAATACAGCTTACTTTACAGGAAAGATAAAGGAGATGCTGCCAAAAAAGGTTTGATTCCTTCGTTAATGATTCGAAATAAGCTTTTTGAAACCATTTTCGGAAGTAACAAAATTGAAATTATCCCATCAGGATATGCTTCTTTCGATCTCGCAGGTCTTTACCAAAAGATAGATAATCCTCTTATTTTACCACAAAACAGAACGAGTTTTACCTTTGATATCGATCAGAGAATTCAGTTGGGTTTGTTAGGTAAAGTGGGGGAAAATTTGCAGTTAAAGGCTAACTACGATACTCAAAGTGGTTTTGCGTTTGAAAACAGAATGAACCTCGTTTGGCAGGCAAAAGGAAGCTGGAAAGATCTTCAGCAAAAAGGCTTGAATGATGTAAATGCACCCAATGCCGGAGGAGAAGATAAGATTATTAACAGGGTAGAATTTGGTAACGTAAATATGCCGCTTTCCACAAGTTTGATTCGTGGTTCTGAGTCTTTATTTGGGGTTAAAACTGAATTTCAGCTAGGAAAAACATACGGAACAGTGGTGCTTTCCCAACAAAGAGGGGAGGCCCGAAATATTGTTGTTCAGGGTGGAGGTGTGATGAATACTTTTAAGTTCAATGCTTTGGATTATGAAGACAATCAGCACTACTTTTTAGATCATTATTTCTTAAAAAACTATGATAATGCTTTAATTAATTACCCTCAGCTTAATTCTAAAATTAATATTACAAGAATTGAAGTTTGGGTACTCGATCAAGGGAACAGTAATCTGCAGAACCAAAAAAGTATTGTCGGGATTAGAGATTTGGGTGAAGTTGCAGCAGGCTTTCCAGATAACTCTCAAAACGGTCTTTATACAGCTGTTTCCAATGCTATGGGAACGAGAGAGCAGGGGAAAAATTATGCGGGAACTTTCCAGGGACAAACTTTTCCAGGAAGTACTGACCCTTACCAAAATGGTGAACATTTTATCTACAATACCAAGGCGAGAAGATTAAATTCAAACGAATTCATTTTCCAGCCACAGTTAGGATATATTTCATTAAACCAAAGATTGAATGACAATCAGCTTTTAGCAGTTTCGTACTCTTATACGATGAGCGGAAGTGAAAAGGTTTATAAAGTTGGGGAATTCTCAGAAGAGAGCCCTGTGCTTATTACGAAAGTGTTAAGACCGAACTCTACGATCAATACGGCATCGCCAATGTGGGATTTGATGATGAAAAACATCTATTCTATGGACGCAAGCCAGGTGAATCAGGATGGATTTATTTTGAATGTATTCTACAGAGATCCTAAAACAGGAGGTAAGGTAAATTATCTTCCCGATACTACCGTTAAGGATATTAATTTGCTAAAGCTCTTCAACTGGGATCGTCTGAATGTAAATGGAGATTTACAGAACAACGGAAGTACTACGGGGGATGGTATTTTTGACTTTGTCAACGGAATTACCATAAGACCAGAAAGTGGAAGAGTGATCTTTACGAAAGCGCAGCCATTTGGCTCGTATATGGCTCAGGTTTTGGGAAGTAATGATCCTCAGTATGTTTTCTCAGATTTGTATAGCCAACAAAAGCAGGTTGCTTCTTCAAGTAATTTGGCTCAGCGATATACGATTGAAGGACGTTACAAAGGAACTCAGGGGCAAGGTATTTCTTTAGGTGCGGTAAATGTACCTCAAGGTTCGGTAAAAGTTTCTGCAAACGGCGTACAGTTAACCGAAGGAGTTGACTATACCGTTGACTATATGCTGGGAACCGTTACCATTATCAATGAGCAGGTAAAACAGTCTGGGCAGGCGATTAATATTTCATTAGAAAATCAGTTAACCTTTAATACGCAAAGAAAGAGCTTCTTCGGAATCAACTTAGAAAGAAGATTCAATGAAAACTTTACCTTGGGCGGAACGGTTGTAAGATATTCAGAACAGCCACTTACCCAAAAAGTAAATTATGGTCAGGAAGCGGTAAGTAATACCATGGCAGGAATCAATATGATGTATAATAATCAGTTGCCTTTCCTTACAAGACTTACCAATAAAATTCCGATGGTGAAGACAGAAGCACCATCGAATCTAAACTTCAAAATGGAAGCGGCTTACTTGCTTCCGGGATTGAATAAAGGAACCAATGACCAATCTTATATTGATGATTTTGAACAGACTACTTCTAAAATTTCACTAAAAGAACCTTTAGCTTGGAGCTTAGCATCAAAGCCTGAAAAATCAGGTGGTGTTTTTGCCGGAGCAGGAAAAACAAACGATCTTACGGAAGGTTACGGAAGAGGATTATTATCTTGGTATAATATTGATTCAAGATTCTGGGGAGTAGCGGGAAGAGCTCCGAATGGTATCACGCCACAGTCGGTTTCCAACCACGCTTCCAGAAGGGTAATGTACTCTGAGATCTATAACAACAGAGATTTCGTTGCAGGTGAACAAACGTATACCAATACTTTCGATATTTCGTATTATCCACAGGAAAAAGGTCCTTATAACGTAAATCCGAACAGCGAAACGACTCAGCAGAGATGGGCGGGTATTATGAGGCCGATCAGCGTTTCAAACTTTATTAATTCTAATATTGAATATGTTGAATTCTGGTTGATGGATCCTTATGCAGATGGAGGAACTCTTGGAGCTGATCCTAAATTATTACTTCACTTAGGAAACGTTTCCGAGGATGTTTTGAAAGACGGATATATGCAGTATGAAAACGGATTGCCAACAGGTTCTACACCATCTACTACGACAAGTTCAAACTGGGGAACTCAGCCAAAACAGCCGCCGATTTTATATGCTTTCTCGAGTGAAGGTGACGATAGATTGATGCAGG
>DKLU01000008.1:9093-9603 GCA_002455915.1 Chryseobacterium sp. UBA6632 | reverse complement strand
CGGTGATGTGGGGCGAAATAAAATTGTAAAAGGTGAAGCTTTACCTTTGGGCGTTGATCTAATGACCAACGAACAGTTTGGAAACGAACAATTCCTGAGAAATGCATTAGATTATTTGCTGGACGACAGCAATCTGATCGATCTAAGAAACAGAAACATCGAAGAAAGGCTGCTCGACAGGCACCGAATCAACGAAGAGAAAAGCAACTGGCAGTGGTTTAATTTGCTGCTTCCGCTCGTAATCATCGGGATTTTAGGAAGTTTATTCTTCTGGTTGAGGAAGAAGAAGTTTGGATAAATGATATAGAAAAAGAGAAGTTTTTGGCTTCTCTTTTTTGTTATGTGATATTTTGATTATTTAAATTCAGAAAGTAAATCATTAGAATTAGTAATTCTATCATTCGTTGAATCTTCCAATGATTGATCAATTCTGGAATTTAATTCTTCAATTGAAAAAGGTTTATTATTGCCATCTTTCTCCAATTTAGACAAAATATATTCTTCAATTTT
>DKLU01000008.1:7940-8842 GCA_002455915.1 Chryseobacterium sp. UBA6632 | reverse complement strand
AAAATATATTCTTCAATTTTATTAAAGAAACTTTCATCCTGAAGTTGAGCAAGATAAGTGATGAGATTTAATTTTCTTGTTTGAATATCCATGACTGATATATTTAAATCAAAATTACAAATTAATTTTTAATGAAAATGATCAATTAAACAACCTCCTAAACTCCCCCGGCGACTGATTCGTCTTCTGTTTAAACAACTTACTAAAAGACTGAGGATGTTCAAATCCCAGCTCATAAGCAATTTCACTGACAGATAAACTCGTTGTGCTTAGTCGTTCTTTCGCATGATCGATCAGTTTATTCTGAATGTGCTGCTGCGTATTTTGTTGGGTATGAATTCGCAATAAAGTTCCCAGATAATTGGGTGAAATATTCATCTGTTCGGCGATGGATTTTACAGAAGGAATGCCGTTTTCGAGAAGATTTCCGTTTTCAAAATATGCGGAAAGTACTTCTTCAAATTTATCCAACAGTTCATGACTTGATTTTTTTCTTGTAAAAAACTGTCGCTCATAAAAACGTTCAGCATAAATTAGGAATAATTCAAGCTGGGCAACAATCAATTCTTGGGTAAATTTGTCAATGTTGGTTTGATATTCCTTTTCAATATTTTTAAATAAATCAACAATAATTTTCTCCTCTTTATCAGACAAAAAAAGAGCTTCGTTAATCTGATAACTGAAAAATTCATAAGACTTTATTTTCTTAATAAGAGAAGTTCCCCAAAGAAAATCGGGATGAATCAGCAATAAATATCCGGTAGGTTCTACTTCCACATCGGGTTTCATCTCTAAGCTTAAAAACTGAAGCGGCGACACAAAACATAATACACCAGAATCGAAATCATATTCCTGTTGTCCATAATTAAACTTGGCATTCACATTCCTTTTCAAGCCGATGG
>DKLU01000008.1:7344-7803 GCA_002455915.1 Chryseobacterium sp. UBA6632 | reverse complement strand
TTCCTTTTCAAGCCGATGGAATAAAAATTCTGAATCCATTTCAGCTCTGTATCATCCGTAGGATAGTTCACTTTACTGTAATCGATCAAGCTGATCAACGGATGCTCAGGATTTGGAAGATTACAGAACGCATGAAAATCGGAAAGCGTATTAAAACGAAACGTATTTTTCATAATGACTAAGTTATTTAATTATTTTGAAAGACGAATTGAATTTTAAGTAATAAGATGATGAGGAGATCCTTCGACTTCGTTCAGGATGACATCGCTAATACTAACCGTTACAATTATTACGGAAAGTTTTCACGGTGTCATCCTGAGCGAAGTCAAAGGATCTAAACGACCTAGGAAACTGAAGCGTAAAGAAAATTAAAAGTTAAGCCGTTAAGAAATTCTCATTGTTCGAAGCGCGAGATAAAAGTTGAATCAAATAACAAATCTTGAATTCGCGCAAGTTTTG
>DKLU01000008.1:0-7111 GCA_002455915.1 Chryseobacterium sp. UBA6632 | reverse complement strand
TTGTTTCAAGACAAAAGAAAGTCTTTAAATCACAGTAGAATACGTCAGTTCACTCCATTTCTCTGCATCGCTCGTAATGGTTTTAATTTTATTATTCAAAAACTCATCAGTTCCGCTTCCCAGAAGGAAATGTACAGGCGGATTTTCAACTTCGCTGATGACAATAATAGCTTCTGCTCCTTTGTCGGGATCGTTGGGCTGATTTCCATTGATTTCATCAAGGTGAGCCTGCTCAGAGTTTCTTGCTGCTTCATATTCAGGAATTGAATTTTCCGGAGTTCTGACAGATTCTTTGGATAAAAAATCGGTTCTGAAATATCCAGGATAAACCACAGTTGCTTTCACCCCAAAGTCTTTTACTTCTTCAGCCAAAGCTTCCGTTAAACCTGCCACGGCAAATTTTGTCGAACAATAAATTCCCCATCCCGGAAAGTTTCCTGAATATCCACCGATAGACGAAATATTTAGGATGTGTCCGGATTTTTGTAGGCGGAGATGAGGCATTGCGTTTCTAATCACGTTCAATGTTCCAAAAACATTTACGTCAAAATTAGCTCTTGCTTCTTCATCAGAAAGCTCTTCCAAAGTTCCCAGTTGACCGTAACCTGCGTTGTTTACCACAACGTCTAGCTGTCCGAAATGTTGAACCGTCTTTTCGATGGCCGATTTTACATTTTCATTGTCGGTTAAACTTACTTCAAGCGGTAAAAATGTTTCCGAAATCTCTCCGATTTCAGCGATCAATGAATGTACATTTCTTGTGGTGGCAGCCACACGATAATTTTGTTCCAGTAATTTTTTAATTAAAGATAATCCTAATCCTTTTGAAGCTCCTGTCACAAACCATACTTTTTTTGTTTCCATTTTTAAATATTTTATTGTTGTTATATGATGATACAAAGATGGCAAGATGGAAGATGGTAAAAGTAGCTGGATCAACGAATGATGTATCTGAATCGTGAATGTTTCATTTTTAATGAAAAAAAATATTCACGTCTGAGTCTCAGACGAGTCAAAATATTTTCCCTACGTCTGAAGTTCAGACGAGCCCAACTTAAACTAGTTTAGGTAATCTGGAACTCAGACGAACAGAACTACTATTGGTTTAGACTTTCTGAAGTTCAGACGGGCAGAATCATAACTGGTTTAAAGAATCTGAAGTTCAGACGAAGAGGTTTAAAATGGGTTAAAGTTTTCTGAGATTCAGACGGATAAAATTTATTTTTTGGGAGCTACTTACAAACAAAAAAGAGAAACCCGAAAGCTTCTCTACCTATTGTTTTCAAATTAAAATTAATTCTGCAAAATAGGAATCAAATGTTCCCATTTTAGTTGTTTAGCATAATCTAAAGCCGTTTTTCCGTTGTTTGCTTTTAAATTTTTATCGGCTCCATGCTCTAAGAGTACTTCAATCGAGCTTAAATTTCCGGCAATTGTTTCTTTGTGAAGAAGAGATAAACCTTCCTCGTCCAGATTGGTCAATTTATTCGGATAATCCTTTAAAAAAGTAACAAAACTTTCCTTCATATTTTTACTCATGGGATGTTCAGTCAGGTTTTCAGGATGTTCCGTTTGCTCGTAAACCACTTCAATATGATTAAAATCTCCAAAATCAAGCCCCCACATGGCATCGTGCTCCTGAAGTTCTTGATCAGACTTCATATCGGCGCGCATTTTATGAATCGTAAATCCTCCGTATGCTTTTGGAATACGTTCTTCTGAAGAAGAAAATAATTTGGAAAGACCTTTTGGTTTTTTAGCAGGTGGTGTCATCGCAAAAAGCCAGTCGCTGATCTCATTCAAAGGAATTTCAAAATAATCACCTGCCTGAATACTGCTAAGATTATTGGGTTCATTGATGAGGTAGCCTTTTATGGTATCTCCATTAAAATCAATATCATTGATCCACATATGTTCAACGATTTCTTCTCCGGTTTCGGGATGTTTTTCAGAAAAAGAAGTTTTTACACAGGCAAGGCTCATCGCCGGAATAATTCTTCTGTATTCCCAAGACAGTTCTCTCCAGAAATATTTAAAAGTTTCCTGCGCTTTTTGGTAAGCTTCAATCATTTTAGGATCGGCTCCATCTGTGAAGATGAACGTGTTTTCTTCCATGAAATAATATTTTTGTGATTTAATAATTAGAAATATCAATGTAAATTCTGCTGAAAAGCATTATGAATACTTACCAATTGATATTTTTAGTTTCACTAAAATACAAAAATTATTTAAACAGAATTTTAAGTTTTATGTGAATTTTACACTATTTTTCAAACCTTGTTAATTTGGGTTTTATTGGTATGTTTATTCTATTTTTCCTGATTTTAGATTGCTTTATGAAAAATAATTTTACTTTCCTGTACAAAAAAACAGGAAGCTTAAAAAAGATTAATTCAAATAAAATTTCTGCTAAAATTTCAAGAATCATAATTGTTAAACATCTTTTATAAAATCCTCATATTCATAATAAAATCTTTCAAACCCATCCATTTTATCAACGAAGAATTCAAAAGCTTCCTGCCATGTATTCTTATTGAAAACCGAAATTCCTTCCTTTTCTACCCAAATTCTGCTGATGACTTTTCCGTTTTCAAGCGTATAAAATTCTTCTTTATGGAAATCGCCGATAAAATCTTTCAGAATATCTTCGAGAGACCAAATCTTGTTGTAATAAGCATCGCGGAAAATTTCGTCTTTCATTTCGATATCCAAAGAAACCTCTGCTTTTTTCTTATCTGCATAAAATTTAAACGAGAAATCTTTGATCTTGGTATCATACAAAATCCATTTTCTCGGAAAAGACTTTCCGAATGCCGTCCAAAACTCTTTTTTTAATTTTTGCGCTTCCTCTTTACTGAACATGATACAAATGTAGGAAAAAAGTAAGAAGCAAGTAAAAAGGTAAAAGAGCCAAGTATATGAAAACTTTAGGCTCGAATGATAATTCTTTCACCCTTACTTTTAACTTTTGCCTTTTTACTTTTAACTTAATTCTTTTTTCTTAATTTTGCTGTAATGCTGTCAAAAAAATCTCAATATGCTTTTAAGGCGCTGTCATATCTTGTAGAAAAAAGGAATGACGGGCCTATTCTGATTTCTGAAATCGCGGAACACAAAAAAATTCCGTTAAAATTTCTGGAAAATATTTTGCTTGAATTAAAAAAAGCAGATATTCTCGATAGTAAAAAGGGAAAAGGGGGAGGATATTTTTTTAAAGAAAATCCTGAAAATGTGAAGCTTGCCAAAATCATACGTTTGGTAAACGGACCTATCGCCATGCTGCCTTGTGTAAGTCTGAATTTTTATGAAAAATGTGCCGACTGTAATGAAGATCACTGCAGTTTGCACGATGTTTTGATTGAGGTTCGGGATGCATCTCTTAAGATTTTGGAAGAAAAAACGTTACTGGATTTGATCGACTGATCTAAATCCTTTTTTTTGAATAATTAGTCTACTTGTTTGGTAGGATAATTATTTTATCAGATATTTGCATTACTTCAAATGAACAAAATATGATTTCAACAGAAGATGCAGATATACTGAAACAGCTTTCAGCAAAGGAAGGATTGAAATTCATCTCCGAAAAATTCTCAGAGGGAGTTGTTTTCTCCACATCGCTTGGCCAGGAAGATCAGGTGATTACAGATATAATTTTCAGTCAGAAATTACCGATAAAAGTCTTTACTTTAGATACCGGAAGACTTTTCTATGAACATTACGATTTACTTTCCAAAAACAATTCAAGATATAAAATAAAAACGGAAGTGTATTTTCCGGAAGCTTCTGATGTCGAAAATTATGTGAATGAAAAAGGGATGAATGCCTTTTATTATTCCGTGGAAAACAGGAAAGAATGTTGTTTCATCAGAAAAGTAAAACCGTTGAACCGTGCATTGGAAAATGCAAAAGTATGGATCACGGGGTTACGTTCTGAACAGTCTGAGAATCGTGAAAATATGCAGGTTTTAGAATGGGACGAACAAAGAAACCTTTACAAATACAATCCACTGATCCACTGGACGTATCAGGATGTTTTGGATTATCTTGAAAAAAATAAAGTTCAGGATTTGCCTTTGCATAAAAAAGGATTTATCAGTGTGGGTTGTCAGCCTTGTACAAGAGCAATTGAACCTGGAGAAAACCCTCGTGCCGGACGTTGGTGGTGGGAAAGTTCACATAAAGAATGCGGTCTGCATTCAAATTAATTAAAAAATCTTTCAAATAATAATGAGTAATTATACATTAGATTATCTGGAGCAGCTGGAGGCAGAGAGTATTTACATTATGCGTGAGGTGGCTGCACAGTTTGAAAAACCGGCTTTGCTTTTCAGTGGTGGAAAAGATTCTATTACTTTGGTTCATCTGGCGAAAAAAGCATTTGCTCCGATGAAGATTCCGTTTCCTTTGGTACATATAGATACGGGGCACAATTTCCCTGAAGCCCTTCAGTTCAGAGATTATCTGGCTGAGCATTTGGGTGCTGAATTAATTGTAAGAAAGGTAGAAGATACTATTAAAGCGAAAAATTTAACCGAACCTAAAGGAAAATTTGCTTCCAGAAACTGGCTTCAAACACATACTTTATTAGATACAATCGAAGAATTTCAGTTTGATGCCTGCATCGGCGGAGCAAGAAGAGATGAAGAAAAAGCAAGAGCTAAAGAACGTTTTTTCTCTGTTCGTGATGAATTCGGGCAATGGGATCCGAAATTACAACGTCCGGAATTGTGGAATATCTATAACGGAAGAATCAATAAAGGTGAAAATGTAAGAGTTTTCCCAATTTCAAACTGGACGGAACTGGATGTTTGGAGTTATATCCGAAAAGAAAATATTCAGCTTCCTTCGATTTATTTTGCGCACGACAGAGAGGTGATTGAATATGATAGTCAGTTGATTGCCGCTTCGGATTTTATTCAGATTGATGAAAGTGATGAGGTGATTACGAAAAGAGTTCGTTACAGAACCGTCGGAGATATGACCTGTACAGCAGCTGTGGAAAGTGATGCGGAAACTTTAGACAGCGTGATCAACGAAATTATTGCTTCTAAAATTTCTGAACGTGGCGAAACCCGAATCGATGATAAAGTAACGGAAGCCGCAATGGAAGACAGAAAAAAAGGAGGTTACTTTTAATAAATAATGGGCAATGAGTAATAAGTAATGCAAAATATCCTGCATATTTTACTCATAGCTTAATATTAAATTATCAAAGATGAGCGGTTTGAAAGAAATTACTCATTACCAATTACTCATTACTAATATTATTTACGTGGACATACTAAGATTTATAACTGCCGGAAGTGTAGACGATGGGAAAAGTACCCTGATCGGAAGACTTCTGTACGATAGTAAAAATATATTGATTGATCAGCTTGAAGCTTTAGAGAAACAATCAAAAAATAAAAACGAAAATGGAGTAGACCTTGCCATTCTTACCGATGGACTGAGAGCTGAAAGAGAGCAGGGGATTACGATTGATGTGGCTTACCGCTATTTTTCAACTCCGAAAAGAAAATTCATTATTGCCGATGCGCCAGGGCATATTCAGTACACCAGAAATATGATTACCGGAGCGTCTAATTCTCAACTGATTATTATTTTAATTGATGCCAGACAAGGTATTATTGAGCAAACGAGAAGGCATTCTATCATTGCTTCCTTATTAAAGATGAAAAATGTGGTGGTGGCGATCAACAAAATGGATTTGGTTGATTATTCCGAAGAGGTTTTTAAAGATATTAAAGCACAGTATCAATTGGTTGCTCAGAAACTTGGGCTGGAAAATGTAAATTATTTCCCAATCTCTGCTTTTTACGGCGATAATATTGTAGATGAATCAGAAAGAACACCTTGGTATGAAGGTCCTACGTTGCTTGATTTCCTTGAAAATGTTGAAGTAAATGACAATACGAATCTTGAAAATGCAAGATTTCAGGTGCAATATGTTATTCGTCCACAAACGGATGAACTGCATGATTACAGAGGATATTCAGGCGAAATTATTTCAGGAATTTATCAAAAAGGAGATCAAATTACCATTCTTCCTCAAAATATTGAAACAACCATTTCAAAAATTGAAACAGGCGGAAAAGAAGTTGACCTTGTTTTTGCCAATCAGCCTGCAGTACTACATTTGCAAGATGATATCGATGTAAGCCGCGGCGATTTTTTTGTAAAAACAGAAAATCAGCCCAAAGTAGAAAATGAAGTGGAGGCGATTGTCTGCTGGCTGGATAAAAAAGAACTGAACGAAGGCAATAAATATTTCATTCAACATAAAAGTAAGGTTGTAAAAACCATTATCAAAGAAATTGAATATAAAATTGATGTCAATACGCTGGAAAATATTCCGATTTATTCTGGGATCAAACTGAACGAGGTGGTAAAAGTAAAATTGAAAACGTCTTCACCCCTTGTTTTTGACAGTTTTAATGAAAATAATGATACCGGAAGTGCTATTCTGATTGATGAAACCAGCAATTCTACGGTGGGAGCTGTAATGATTTTATCATGATGGTGATCTCAAGAAAAATCCAGATACGGCTCAACGTTCTTTTTGTAACGGTTGCCGTTTTGTTCATTGTCGCTTTTTCAATGTATGAAATGGGCTATCTGGATGAGCTTTTTGTGATATTAGCCAAAGACGATTATATTTTTTACTGGATGATGCTCGTCGGAGTATTGGCCGAAATCGTTGCGGGGTCAATGGGAATGGGCTATGGTGTAATTTGCACAACGACGCTTTTATTCCTTAATATTCCGCCGCATGCTGTAAGTGCCAGTATACATTCTGCGGAAAGTTTTACCACTGCCGCAGGAAGCGCGAGTCATATTAAACTGAAAAATGTAAGTAAAAGTTTAGTTAAAAAACTAGCTATTCCGGGTGTAATTGGTGCTATTCTCGGTGCTGTTGCCTTAACGTATCTGGGTGAATATTATTCTAAAATCACAAAAACGGTAATTTCTTTTTACACTTTATATCTTGGTATTAAAATTTTATCGAATGCTTTTCAAACCAAACAGGATAAAAAACTGAAGAAAAAAACAAATCTTACGAGATTAGGGGTGATCGGAGGTTTCATCGATGCCTTTGCCGGCGGAGGTTGGG
>DKLU01000396.1 GCA_002455915.1 Chryseobacterium sp. UBA6632 | reverse complement strand
ATTCCGGTACTTGCATTTACAGGAACGAATAGCCCAATGTGCGGAACGACCATGAGGGTTATTGTGTCGCCGGAAATTGTCAGTAACGGATGCGGAACTTTCGCAGAGGGCGAAGTTGAAGATTACGGAATTACATTCTCAAGCAGTTTCTTATCTACAAATGAAGCCGGCAAGAAAAATGAAGTGACGATTTATCCCAATCCAGCATCGGAAATTCTTCATGTTTCAGGAATTACCACCAATGCAAATTTTGAAATCTATAATGTTTTGGGACAAAAAGTAGAGGAAGGAACGGTCTCAAATAATAAAATTAATCTGCACAATATGACAAGAGGAAATTATTTTCTTCATGTAAAAGATAAAGATCAGTCAGTTCAATTAAAATTCATTAAAAAGTAAATAAAACAAAAGAGAGTGCCGATAAACACTCTCTCTTTATTTTTAAATTAATCGTTTCTTAATTTTGACCGTATTTTATTATTTTTCACAATATTTCGGAATTCTAAAATCTGATCTTTCGTGAAAAACTTTTTCGGAACCATATTCATAATCTGAGCCGTTTGGTAGATCAAAAACCAGTCTTTTTTTTCTTTCATTTTATAAACCGTATTCCAGGCAAATTCTGAATCAAAGGTTTCTCCTTTAGATTGAATATTTTCATTTGTAAACGTATAAGAAATATTTTCCTGAATCATTTGGTTTGAATAAAAAATTTTCCTCACACTAAAATATGTTCGAATGATAATAAATACAAAAAAGATCAACAGCCAGACAGAAGCAGATTCCATAAATTCCCGGTTATCATTATCTGTATTATAATAATTGATTCCAAAGAATATCAATGCAATTATTGGAAATATAATGATTCGGATTAATGAATTTTTTAGGTTGAATAGTAAAAAATCCTTAAAAACGATTCGTGTTTCTACCGTCATTGTTGAAATTTAAATTCTTTCCAGTTCATCGGCATCAATTGTGGTTTTGAACGTTCCGTAATTAACGATCACTTTATTCCTCGAAATTTTTTCAATCGTTCCGACACTTGTACTTCCTGAAATTCTCACACGTTGTCCTACTTTCATCCAAAGCGCGCGGTCGGTTTTACGTTTTTCTTCCAGCTTTTCGTTGGTTTCCGTGATTTTTTCAATCACTTCCTCTTTCTTCAGCTGTTGTGTGATTTTTCTTTTCACAACCTGAAGTCGTTTGGATTCATCTTTATCAGCTCCGATTTTTCTGAATTTTTCCTGTTCCAGAATTTTTACAAAATCTTTTACCACATCTTTCCTCGATTTGCCTTTCACATAGCTGTCGATAAAAGATTCAATCTTAGTCCCAAACTGAAGTTTACGATGTTCTTCTTCATACAGTTTCTGGAAATTGAATAACTTTTGTTGAAGCTGTTCATTCAGTTTTTGAAGATTATCGCGTTTGTCTTCCACAGATTCTTTTCTTTCGGCAAGATCGGTTTTCAGTTTTTCAACTTCATATTTTTCCTGCTGAAGCTTTACAATCGTTTTATCCAGATTTACAATATCATGTTCCACTTTTTTCTTCGCAGAATGAATGATAAACCTCGGGATTTTATTCTTCTCGGCAACCTCAAAAGTAAATGAACTTCCGGCCTGTCCGACTTCCAATTTATACATCGGTTCCAGCGTTTCTTCATTAAAAAGCATCGCCGCATTCTGAGCATGCGGAAGTTGTTCTACCGCCAATTTAATGTTGGTGTAGTGGGTTGTAATGATCGCAAAACTCTTTTTATCGTAGAAAAATTCAAAGAAACTCTCAGCCAAAGCGCCACCCAGTTCAGGATCAGATCCTGTTCCAAATTCATCAATGAGTAAAAGCGTATTAGCATCGGCTTCACGAATGATTCCGCCCATTTTCTTCAATCTTGAGGAATAAGTTGAAAGGTGATTTTCAATCGATTGATTGTCACCAATATCGGTCATGATTTTATCAAAGAAAAACATCTCGGATTTCGGATGAGTTGGAACCAAAATTCCACTTTGAATCATCAATTGAAGCAATCCTACTGTTTTCAATGTGATTGATTTTCCTCCCGCATTCGGTCCGGAAATACAGATAATTCTGTTTTGATCCGTTAAACTCAGCGTTTGTGAGAAAATGGTTTTGTTTTCCGCTTTATTTCTTAAAAATAATAAAGGATGGAACGCTTCTCTTAATTTTAAGGTCTTATGACGGTTGATTTTTGGTAAAACTCCATTAATCAATTCTGCAAATTTTGCTTTAGCTCTCGTAAGATCAAGATCGAAAATATATTTCTGATATCTCCAAAGTTGAGGTTGAAATTCTGCCAATTCTGCGGTTAACTTTCTCAGAATTTTGTCGATTTCCTTTTTCTCTTCTTCTTCGCTTTCTTTTAATTTAAAGTAATGTTTTACTACAGAATCCGGTTGCATGTAAGTGATAGAACCCGTTTTTGAAAGGCCTAAAACTCGCCCAGCGACTCTTTTCTTATAGGCAGATTTTACCGCCAACACCCTTTGGTCATCAATAATCGTTTCGCGAATATCATCCAAGAAATCACTTTGCCCGTAATTGAACAAAGCGCGGTTGAAATTTTCGGTAATTGCTTTTTTAGCAATCTGAATTTCTGCTCTTAACGCTTTTAAAACTGGAGAAGCCTCACTTTTTACTTCACCAAAACGGTTAAAAACTTTATCAACTTTATCAATAATTTCTTTTTTGAATTCCAACACAGAAACATCCTGAATTAAGGTAGGAAACGTTTCAGGCATGGTAGGAAAAAACTTTTGCAGTTTCCCGATTTGCTCCGTGATGGTTTTGATTCTGATGAAAGCGCTGTTCTCAAGACGGTAATTCTCGATCAGCATTAGCTTAAGCTCACTTTCAATATCTTCATATTCATCAAACGGAATCGCATTTGAACTTTCAAAACTCGACAAATATTCAGACGTTTTTTTCAATGAAAGTTCTGCCTCGTCAATTTCCATCGGACGAAGTTGAAGAATTTTCTCTCTTGTTTTCGGAGAATACGCAAAAGGAGAAATTTCCGCGAGCAATTGCGGAAACTCTAATTCGTTTAAATCTTCTTTATTTATATACACATTGCAAATTTAGTGAGAAAATGTGAATGTTAATTTGAAAATGAGTGAATTTGATGATTTGAAAATATCTATTGATCAGGATTTTTTATATTTGAGCATGAAACTTGAAACCGAAAGATTAGAACTAAAAGGAATCAACGAAAGCGATGTCGATGATATTCTGAAAATCCGAAGTAATGAAATCATCAATCAATTCGTGCGAAGAAACTCTCCGAAGAATAATTACGATGCGCTGCAATTTATTTTAACCATTAAAGAAAGAACTCAAAATAATCAAACCTATTATTGGGGAATTTCTTTAAAAGATCAACCGAATCTGATCGGAACAATTTGTCTTTGGAATTTCTCTGAAGATCGAAAAGAAGCAGAAGTTGGCTACGAATTATTACCCGATTATCATAGAAAAGGCATCATGTCGGAAGCTTTAAAAGCTGTTTTAGATTTTGGTTTTAATCATTTACATTTGCTGGAAATTGTTGCAATGACCAATAAGTTTAACGAAAACTCAAAAGGTCTTCTTTTAAAACATGATTTTGTGTTGGAAGAAGGAAGGATTGATGACGGTTTTCCGGATAATTTGGTGTTTAGTTTGAAGAGATAACGTTTGATTTGTCATTTCGACGAATGAGAAATCTAATTTTTTATTCCTTAAATTTGTCGTTTAATAGAGATTCTTCACTGTGCTTCATTAAGAATGACAGTCTGGCGTTAAAATTGAATTCTCAAATTAAATCACTCTCAAATTTTCAAATTAAAAAAATGACCTGGACAGAAATATTAGCCCCCATAAAAAGCACTCCTTATTTTACCAACCTTTGGGAAAAAGTAAAGCACGAATACGCAACCACAAAAGTTTTTCCACCGAAAAATCAGATTTTCAGAGCATTGGAAATTACACCTTTTGATGATATTGAAGTGGTTATTATCGGACAAGATCCTTACCATAATGATTATCAGGCGAATGGTTTATGTTTTTCTGTTTCCGAGCAGGTTGCTGCACCGCCTTCCTTAAAAAATATTTTTACAGAGTTGAAAGATGATATTGGAGTTGAAAGAACTTCAAAAGAATTAGACGATTGGGGAAAACAAGGCGTTTTATTATTAAATGCCACATTAACCGTTCGTGCGCATACACCAAACTCCCATAAAGATCTGGGGTGGGAAACATTTACCAATTTTATCATTAAAGAAATTTCGGACAAAAAAGAGAATGTGGTTTTCGTATTGTGGGGCGCATTTGCACAAAAAAAAGCCGAATTTATAGATCCGACTAAGCATTTTATTTTAAAATCTGCGCATCCGTCACCATTTTCTGTCTACAGAGGTTTTTACGGAAGCAAGCCGTTTTCAAAAATCAACGAATATTTAATCTCAAAAGGAAAGAAGCCTATCTCGTGGTAGGCTTTTCTCCTGTTTTTTTAATGGTAATTCCGATTTTATAATTTCCAGCTAATGCTCTTGTGCCGTCTTTTGAATTAGGGTAAGGTGTAACTTCAGCCAAGGAAAGGGTATAACCGTTAAATGCTGCAGATTTGGAATAATTTCTTCCCGTATTATCCATTGTGGCAAGACTTAAATTCATAGGTCGGGTAGTGGTTCCCATCACCTGAACGCTCGCAACGGCGACTCCGGCCCAAACGCAGTTTACATCCGCAGGACAACGGCTGTCTTCCGTGATACCGGAGAAAGTAACATTCATTTGGTACTCTTTAAGGAATTTGTTTTCGCCTTCTTTGAAATAGATGACTTCTCCATCGGCATTCATAGGTTTCGATTCTTTATCTCTAGTCTGTGAAACTGAAGTTTTTGCTGAGGTTTTCGCTTCCTTTTGAGCACTGCAGTTAGCTAATGTTAAAAGTCCTACACTGAATATAATGGTTTTATGTAACATGATTTTTCGTTTATAAAATACTAAGCATATTCAATACTACTACCAAAAACATTGCCACGCCTACCACAAAGCTGAAACCTGTTCCATAGATGAATCCTACAAAAGCTCCTTTGGTAGATTTCCAGGCTTTTGTCATGTCTTTGCTGTCGTGTAGTAATTCTCCGATAAAAACTCCCGCGAACATTCCTACCAAAAATCCTAATGGAATTGGTAAAAATAATCCTACGATCGTTCCTACAACTGAACCAATACTTCCCCAACGTGTTCCACCGTATTTTCTGTTGGTTTTTGCCGGAATTACGTAGCTTAAAACAACTGAAGCAATCGTCAATATTCCGAAAACCCAAACGTATATCATGGGAAGATCTGCATTTGTTCCGAATTTGTAAATTAATAATCCACAAATACTTAGCAATAATCCCGGTAAAACGGGTAAAAATGTGCCGAGTATTCCCACGAACAGTAAAACGAGACAGAGAATATTGATTAATGTAGTATCCATATTGAAAATTTATAATGCAAGATATAAAATAAAGAAGAATTTTGTGTATGGTTAAAAATTTTTGGGATGATAATTGATGCAGAATATTTGAATCTATTTACTTTAAGATCGATCGTAAATTTTTTAAATTTGCTGTAATGAATGACCAAATAAAAGAAACCAAAAGTTTTTTACAGGAACTTACCGAACCGCTTTACGGCTACATAAGTAAAATATCACCCACAGGATTGGATTGGGTTTTACATATTATCGTGAAATTATTTTTACTGTGTGCCATATTTTTAATCTTAGACTTTGTCTATAAGTTTATTATCAATTTTGTATTCAGATTTTTTCGCAATCAGGAAAAGTTTCCTATTATACAATCTATTTATCAGTCGAAAATATCAAATTCTTTAGCTCATATCGGGGCTTTGGTTTTTATAGGAAGTATTCATGAGTCCATTTTTTACGGCGCTTTACCGGCAACAACCATATTTATCAGCAGATGTATAAATTTAGCATTAGTAATGATTATTGCAGGAATGCTTTATCGTGCTTTAACAGCCTTTAGACATTATTTTACTATTAAGCAAGATTTCTACAAAATCATGGCATTGAATGCAATTTCTGAAACAGTGAAAATCCTCGGAATTTTTATCTTTTCTGTATTAGGAATTTGTGTGATATTTGGTATAAAAGGAAGTACGATTGTCGGTAGTTTAGGGGCGATTACTGCGGTTTTAGTATTGGTTTTCAGAGATACGATCTTAGGTTTTGTAACGGGAATTCACGTTGCTACATCTAAAAATTTAAAAGTTGGAGATTGGGTAAGTATTCCAAAATATACGATTGAGGGAAACATTACAGAAATTAATCTTTTAACAACAAAAATTACCAATTTTGATAAAACGGTTTCTACGATTCCCACGTATGATCTGTTGACGACAGAGATCAGAAATATGCAGATCATGTCTGAATCGAATACGCGAAGAATTAAAAAGTCAATTTATTTTAATATCAATTCATTTAAATTTTTAACAGATGAAGATATTGAGCGTTTAAAGCAAATTAATCTGATTGCCGATTATTTGGAAGGAAAAACCGCTGAATTGAGAAAAGAGAAGGAAAATATTAAGCATAAAGATAAAGTTGTTAATGGAAATCAATTGACAAATATTGGTGTTTTCCGTTATTATGCTCAAAAATACATTGAAAATGATCCTGATGTAAATCAGGAAGCGGCTATGATGGTTCGTCAGCTTGATATTACAACGCAAGGTTTGCCAATGGAAATTTATTGTTTTGCTAACGATTCAAAATGGGAACATTTTGAACAGATTCAGGCTGATATTTTTGATCATTTAATGGTAGCTTCTAAGGAATTTGATCTTCAGATCATGCAGATTGGTTTGCCAAAATAATAATCTGCTAATTTAAAGACATTTAAAATGTTTATAGGAAAAAGCCCAATTTTTAAGTTGGGTTTTTTTATTTTTGTAGCATGACAAAATTAAGTGTAAACATTAATAAAATTGCAACACTTAGAAACGCCAGAGGTGGCGAAACACCAAGCGTTACGGAAGCTGCAATTAAAATTCAGGAGTTTGGCGGACAGGGAATTACGATTCACCCAAGACCTGATGAAAGACATATTACGAGAAAAGATGTTTATGATCTGAAACCGCTGGTTACCACGGAGTTTAATATCGAAGGAAATCCTCACAGACCTTTTATTGATATGGTTTTGGAAGTAAAACCTGAGCAGGTGACTTTAGTTCCGGATGCTGATGATGCAATTACATCAAACGCGGGTTGGGATACAAAAAAATACTTAAATTTTCTTGCTGAGATCATTGCAGAATTTAAAAATGCAGGAATTAGAACGTCAATTTTCCTTGATCCAACGCCTGAATTGGTAGAATATGCTGCTAAAACAGGAGCCGACAGGATTGAATTATACACGGAAGCTTACGCAAAAGATTATTTAATCAATAAAGAACAGGCGATCAAACCTTATTATGATACTGCAGTTATTGCTTCTGAATTTGGATTAGGAATTAATGCAGGACACGATTTAAGCTTAGATAATTTAAAATATTTTGCTGATAATATCCCGAATTTACTGGAAGTTTCCATTGGGCATGCTTTGGTTTCTGAAGCTTTGTATATGGGATTAGAAAATACGGTTCAGGCTTATCTGAAGAGATTGGCACAATGGTAGACTAAAGGCTGGAAGCCGGAAGCCAGATGCTGGAGGTTTTATGCAGTGCTGGTATTAACTTCCAGCCTCCATCACTCATCTTCCATTCACAAAAAGAAAACTTATGGAAATTTTAAATTCAAAAATATTTGGCGAAACGCTTTCGTCTACGCCACTTTTAGTATTTCACGGATTGTTTGGAATGCTTGATAACTGGGGAGGTTTTGGTAAAGATCTTGGAGAATTTTTACCGACTCACCTTATTGATCTGAGAAATCATGGAAGGAGTTTTCATTCCGAAGATATGTCTCATGATGATTTGGCTGATGATATCATGCGTTATATGAGTCATTACGGAATTGAAAAAGCACATATTTTAGGGCATTCTCTTGGCGGAAAAGCGGTGATGCAGTTTGCTATAAAATATCCTCAAATGGTTGATAAACTAATTGTTGTTGATATTTCTCCAAAAGCATATCCTCCACATCATCAGGGAATTATTAAAGCATTGCAAAGCGTTGATTTCAGTACGGTAAATTCCAGAAACGAAGTGGAAGCTGTGCTTACCCAATATATTCCTGAAAAATCAACAATTCAGTTTTTAACAAAGAATCTGTATTGGGATGATGATAAAAAACTAAACTGGAGGTTCAATCTTAAAACACTAGCAGAAAAATACACAGAATTTGTTTCAAATGCTATAAAATTTGGAGTTTTTGAAGGCGAGACTTTATTTATCGCAGGCGAAAAATCGAATTATATTCTTCCTCAGGATGAATTCTCGATTAAGCAGCAGTTTCCAAAAGCAAAAATTGTAACCGTGAAAAATGCGGGACATTGGGTTCAGGCTGAAAATCCTGTAGATTTTGCTAAAGTTGTAAAGGAATTTTTGAATTTAGATTGATAATATTTTGAATTTTGTTGTAATTTGTTAAAATTTTCTTAAAAATAATTTTATTCTTCTCCGTGTGAATTTTTTTTGATACTTTAGGCTTTCTAAATCACTAAATATTAATACCATGGAAAAGAAAAATTCTAAAAAGCCTTTCTTTGCTACTTTCTTAGAAAAACAAATTAAAGATCCTGAAACTATTCAGGGTGGTTCATCGCCTATCCTTACAGCTGCTCTTGAAGACAGCCCGATAACTACAAATCCGTTGAAAGATTCTGTTACTTCTGTCGTAATGGATACCGTTACGCGTCCCGGAGGCGATCACGTGACTTTGAAGTTTCCTTCTGACGGAGACGATGATACGCAAACTGTATAATTAATTATCCAAATTACGATATTAT
>DKLU01000358.1:3956-4815 GCA_002455915.1 Chryseobacterium sp. UBA6632 | reverse complement strand
CTGAATTCTGTTGCGGGAGCACCATACTGCATATAATATTTTCCGTTGTGTTTGGTCATCCATGCTCCTTCTACAAAAGGTTGCAGGAAAACATTATCGTTATATTCTCCGAATCTTTCCCAACCGTGATCTTCAGGTTTTAACCTTAAAATAGGCTTTACAAAACCTTCAGACTGCAATGTTTTAGTTTTGATTTCTGTTCCCAGCAAAGGCCATTCATTGCTGGAACCCCAATATAGGTATAATTTATTTTTATCTTCATCATAATGAAAAGCAGGATCCCAAGCGCCAACCTTTAAAGTATCAACGGCAATTTTCCAGTCGTCTTTTGTGGGGTTTGTACTTTTCCAGATCGGGAAATCCTGTTCCCAGGTAGAACCAAAAACATATAGCGTATCTTTCATCGCCCAAACAGCAGGCGCATTCAGATCATGGATATATTTGTTGTCTCTTAAGAATTTTCTCTTCACAAATTTCCAGTCCAGCATATCATCACTATACCAATATCCTTCCTGATTGGTGGAAAACAAAAACATTTTGTTCTGAAAATTCACAATCACCGGATCGGCTGTTGCGCGGTGTTTTCCCTGTTTTGAAAAAACCTCAAACGGGGTATACCCATAATCGATATTAATGGGGTTACAAAATGTTTTTTGCTGTGCCTGCACACTAAATCCAAACAAAATAGCTACCCAGAAAAAGTACTTCTGCATCTTCATATTTTTTACTTTAAAGGCAAATTTAGTTAACTTTTTAAGAAAGTTTTATATAAAATCTGTTTTTCCAGATTTGATTAAAAAGTTATTCTTAAAATTTGAATTAATATTTTTATTTAGGCGAAACACTTCGACTTCGCTCA
>DKLU01000358.1:0-3751 GCA_002455915.1 Chryseobacterium sp. UBA6632 | reverse complement strand
AAACACTTCGACTTCGCTCAGTGTGACAATGCTACTACTAAATGTATCCTAATCATTACTAGCAAGCTGAAAACACAACGAACTTGCTGAATGTGACGGCGGAAAGTAAAACATTTAGTATTAGAATTGTCAGGCTGAGCCTGTAAAAGCCTTAAGTATAAAAAGACATTCCAGTCTAAGCATGTCACTCAATAATTTGTGTGTAGAACACAAGTTTCCGAGTGAAAGACTCAATGATCGGAGCTTTTTGCTCAATAATTTGAGTTCAGAGGTCAAAATTTTAACCTTTTAGGTCAAACATTCGAGTATTTCGCTCAAAAATTTGACCTCAACACTCACAATTCGGAGCATTGAGGTCAAATGGTTGAGTTTTACACTCTTTATTTTCTATGGAAACCTTCCCTCTTTACCAATTATTTTTTTGGTAAGAAAACCTCAGCCAGCATACAACGTGCACTTCCGCCGCCGTTTACTTCAATTGTATTTAAATCCGAGTAAATGATTTCACAATATTTTTCTATCGCAGACACCTGATCTTGGTGTAAGGATTGATAAGCCGTCTGGCTCATTACCAAAAACTTCTCACCCTTTTTATTCTGAACCTGAAGCATATTTCCTGCAAACTGCTGCATTTGTGCTTCTGAAATTTCAATGATTTCTTTCCCTGAATTTTGAATGGTTTCAACTACGTTGTTTCTTTCTGTTTCATTATCGATACAGTCTAGACAAATCACGACAAATTGATCTGCGACACACATCATGACATTCGTATGATAAATCGGAAGTCTTTCTTTCCCAACCGTCTGGAAAGAGTGAAAAACGACGGGCGTAAAACCATATTTCTCACAAAATTGTCTGAATAAATTTTCATTCAATCTCAAAGAAACAGATCCGTAAGCGATTTTATTATCGTGATCGAAAATCATGCTTCCTGTTCCTTCCAAAAAATGCCCTTGAATTTCAGGAAGTGACCAATCATCAATTTCATCAACTTCAAATCCTTGATTTTTGATGGTTTCGATAATATCTTCTCTCCTCTCAACTCTTCGATTAGAGGCAAACATCGGATATAAAACCACTTTTCCGTCTTTGTGAAAACTCACCCAGTTATTTGGAAAAATGGAATCCGGCGTATGAGGGTCGATCGTATCTTTAACGGTAATCACATTGATACCTTTGCTTCTTAGTTTTTCAACAAAAATCTTGAATTCCGCCAATGCTTTAGACTGAATATCTGCTCCTTTTTGTTCAATCTGAAAATAATTATTCTTCGCCGTCTCTGCATTGTATCCGAAAGCAATCGGCTCTATCATTAATACTGTATCTGTTGTTTGCATCTTTTTTTGATTTAAAAATTATTTCAATCTCTATTCCCACTCACTTATTCTCTAATAAGCGGCATTGTAGAACACCTCAGCAAACCTCCCATTTTGGAAATTTCTCGGTAAGGAATTTCTTCCACGGTCATTCCCCATTCGTTTCTCAGGTGATTGTTCATTCTGGTGAAGGCTTTATCGGAAACTACGACTTCCGGAGAAATAGAGAAAATATTCGGAAACATTTCAAACATTTCTTCTGCATTGACGTGGAAACAGTTTTCCTCACCAAAAATATCAATGATTAAACGATAGTCGCTCTCATCCACAAAACCATCTTTATAAATGATACATTTATCTTTACCAATTGGGTTAAATGTGCAGTCCAAATGCAAAATTCCCTCATAAGGAATCTTATCATTTTTCTTTAATTCAAGATCTATAATTCTTTTCTTTGGAAAATATTCTTTCAGAATTTCTATCGCGTATTCGTTAGTTCTTGCCGTTTTATAGCTTCTGTAATCTTCACTAAAGCAAGTTCCGATAAAAATAAAATCGTCCCAAACAATAACATCACCACCTTCAATATGAGCTGTTTCGGGAAGATTGATGATATTTCTCCAGGCAACCTCTTTAAAAACTGTTTTATAAGCTTCCTGCTCGTCGGCTCTGTCTGCGATTACATTCGAGATAATCATTTTATCATCAATCACAAAAGCGACATCTCTTGCAAAAACCTGATTATAATCTTTAATAATATCAGGACGAAGAACTTCTACATCATACTTTTTCAACACTTCCTCAAAAGCATTCATCTCATTGATGATGTCTGATTCTTTTGGATAAATATTGTGTTCTATTGAGTAATACGACTTTGCGTCATAGCTTTCTTCCAGCGTTGGAACCGCTCCTATAGAATTGGGCTGCCCTAAAACCACTGATCTCAGCCTGCCCGTTTCATTTTTAATGTTTAGTTTCATAAAGATTTATGCAATGCTACAAATATAAGTAAAGGGCGTTATTTAAGAAACTTTTAACGGTTTTTTAGCAGCAAACAGCAGTTTTCTTCTAGAGAAATCACTTTAGGCAGTTGTTCGCTCATTCTTTATTTTTCATTCATAAATTTAATTACTGAAAAACATCGATTTTAAAGATATTTTTAAATACAATATATTGTTTATGATTAATTTACAATTAAAATTTGATTAACATTAAAATAATATTCCTATATTAGTGATATAAATTTTAGCTAAAATTTAAACTTAACTATTAACAAATCAAATCACAAGAATCATGAACAAGAAAAATCCGGTGCTGAAAAACGCACAAAAATTAGGAAGAGAAGAGCAAAAAACTATTCAAGGAGGTATTGGAGTTGTCAACAGACGCTGCTGCGAATGGGACGATTCCGGAAAATGCTTTATCTGGACTTGCGACAGATGCCAATGTCCTTAATAAACGAAAAAACCTGCTTTTATAGGCAGGTTTTATTTTATATAACTCTTATTTTACATATACATCTGCTTTTCCCTGAACTCCCCAAACTGCAATACCACCACCATTCCTCTCTCCTTCTCTATGCATCTTTAACTTGAATGTATACGTTCCGGCTGGAAGATCGCTTATGGTATAAGCTACCGGAGCATTCCATCTGGGTGACTCCGTTTCATCAAATGCATTCGTCCAGCCACTCATCATTATACTTGGAACTTCAGTTATAGTACCGCCAAATTCCCTTTGTACCGCGTAACGTAAACTTCCTTGTGAAGGTCCAGTTGCTGCCTTAGACGAGCTTCCCCATATATCCCATCTAAGAATAACTTTATTTTGAGTATAGTTTGCCGGAATGGTAACAATTAGCGTAGTATTATTAACTTCTTCGTAAGGACCAGTACCTGGCTGCGCTGGCAACGTGAGAATTTGAAGAGAATTAATACTTGAGCTTAGTGCTGTATCTGCGAGTATCCAACTATTATTGGCAATTGTCGTGAGCATTCTTTTCCAAACAGTGCCATCGAAATAATAATATCCAGCACTACTGACATTAATTGTTTGACCAGTGAGTGTAGCCGTAGCATCAGTAATGTAAACGATTGCACCTGTCTGCGCCGCTGTATAGGTTTTAGCAGAAAGCTGACTTCCTAATAATCTTGGTGCAATTACTCCTTCCAAAGATTGCGCATTTGTCGCATTTTTTGCCTGTATATCAAGCGTTGCAGATGGTGATGGTACATTGATACCTACTTGCCCAAAAGTAAAAGGGCTCAATAATAGAATGCCAAGCGTAAAATAATTTCGCTTCGCAACAAATAATTTTTTAACCATGTGATTTAATTATGTTCCCACAAATGTATAAAAAAAACATACAATTAATCAAAACAATATAAAAATTTAAACAAATATTAAATTATTTAATAAATAATACTTAAATAAAA
>DKLU01000356.1 GCA_002455915.1 Chryseobacterium sp. UBA6632 | reverse complement strand
ACTGCTTAAGGCTTATTGCTTAAAAACTACCAACCTTGGATGGCACCTCCTTTAAAAATCTCGTGTGCTTTTTTCACCACTTCATCAGATTCATACGCTTTTACGAAATTCTTCACTTTATCGGAATTTTGATTGTCATGTCTTGCCACCACAACATTGGTATAAGGTGAATCTTTATCTTCAGTAAGAATTCCCTGTTTTTCGGCATCTAATCCTGCCTGAGCGGCAAAATTATTATTAATGATCGCTAAAACAACTTCTTTATCATCCAATACTCTTGGCAATTGCGGAGCTTCGATTTCAACGATTTTCAGTTGTTTCGGATTGTCGGTAATATCGGTTACTTTTGGTAATAATCCGATTCCGTCTTTTAATTTTAATAAGCCGTTTTTCTGTAAAAGAAGAAGCGAACGACCTCCGTTTGTCGGGTCATTAGGAATCACAACGGTGCTTCCGTTTTTAAGTTCGCTGATATTTTTTATCTTTTTAGAATAGGCAACAATAGGATATAAGAAGGTTTTCCCTACCACGGCTAGTTTATAACCTCTTTGTTGTGACTGTTCGTTCAGATAGGGTACGTGCTGAAAAGCATTGGCATCAATATCTCCGTTGTTCAATGCTTCATTGGGAACCACATAATCATTGAGGGCAACAAGCTCTACGTCAAGATTATACTTTTCTTTGGCTACTTTTTTAGCAGTCTCCGCAATTTCCTGTTCAGGCCCCGTAGTAACACCTACTTTGATGAAATTGGGATCTTCTTTTTTTGATGAATTACAAGCGGTAAACAACAATAAACCTGCTGCAAAGAATCCTAAGATTTTTATTTTTTTCATTATAAATTATTTTCTTTTTAAAAATGATAAAAGGCTAATAAGCTATTGCAAAGAAGCCCTTTATCAACACTATTTCACATTCACATATATTGTATGGTAAAGCTTAAGCGCTCTCACGCCCAAACTTTAAAACTCTCATACTCTTAAACACTAGTACGCTCAAACCCAAAACTATCGGTGATCAAACCTTTTCGCTAATCTGTCACCCGCAAACTGAATAATAAAAACGATCGCAACCAACAGACCAAGCACGAGATTCATGATGACTGCATCATAACCGATGTATCCGTACTGATAACCAATTTGTCCTAATCCACCAGCTCCAACAGCCCCACCCATCGCGGAATATCCGACTAAAGTGATCAAAGTGATCGTGGCATTGTTAATTAATGAAGGAAGTGCTTCCGGCAACAAAACCTTTCTGATGATCTGAAGGGGAGTGGCTCCCAATGCTCTTGCAGTTTCAATTAAGCCATGAGGAACTTCCAGCAGACTGTTTTCAACCAATCTCGCAATAAAAGGTGCTGCGCCTATGCTTAAAGGAACGAGTGCGGCATTCATTCCGATCGATGTTCCTACAATACTTCTTGTAAAAGGAATCATCCAGACAATCAGAATAATGAAAGGAATGGAACGGAAAATATTAACCAAAACAGATAAAACTCTATTATAAATTACATTTTCCAGCAACTGATCTTTTCTTGTTAAAAACAAAAGAATCCCAACGGGCAGTCCTAAGACAAATCCAAAAAATCCGGACACGAATGTCATAAAAACTGTTTCCCAAATTCCCTTTGATAAAAGCGAAATTACCGTATCACTAAGCATATCCTCTTACTGTATTTTGAATGTTGTTTTGATTGAAATGATAAATTGCCTTTTGGTTTTCTTCATCTTTACCTTTCAGCTGAAGCAATATTTTTCCGAAGTTGGCATTCCCTAAATATTCTACATCAGCCTTTAAAAGCTGATAAGGAATTTTATATTGATCATAAACGATAGAAAGCAATTCTTCAACAGATACTTTATCATTAATTTCAATCTCAACAAGTGGAAATAATCCGTCCTGAGGTTCTTTTTGTAGTTTTTTATTAAGTTCTTGTGGTATAGTCATTACACCGGCATTTAAAAATTGTTTAATGATAGGATTCTCTTTATTGGAGATGATCTCGCCTAAAGTTCCTTTAGCTAAAAGTTTTCCTTTGTCGATTACGGCAACATGATTGCAAACCATTTTAATGACTTCCATTTCGTGGGTAATCAATAAAATGGTAATGCCCAACCTTTGATTAATGTCTCTCAACAACTGCAAAATAGATTGAGTGGTTGCAGGATCCAGCGCGCTGGTTGCTTCATCACAAAGTAAGAGATAAGGATCGTTTGCTAAAGCTCTCGCAATGGCAACTCTTTGCTTTTGCCCACCGGAAAGACTTTTAGGATAATCATTGGCTTTTTCTTCCAGGCCTACAATTTTTAAAAGTTCATTTACTTTTCGGCTGATCTCCGTTTTATTCACATGATCAAGCTCTAAAGGAAGTGCAATATTTTCAAATACTGTTCTTGAAGAAAGAAGATTAAAATGCTGAAAAATCATCCCGATTTTTTTTCTTTCATTGGCTAATTGTTTAGAATTTAATTTCGTAAAATCTTTTCCATTGATGATAATTTCGCCATGATCGGGTTTTTCAAGAAGATTAACCGTTCGGATTAACGTACTTTTTCCCGCCCCTGAAAATCCAATGATTCCAACGATGTCGCCCTTTTCAATGTTCAGGCTCACATCATCCAGCGCTTTAAAAGACTGTTTTTTCTGATGGAAAGTCTTTGAAATATTCTTTATCTCTATCATTTTATTATAAATACGTTCATTTTAAAATTAAAAAAGGCTTTACAACGTGGTAAGGCCTTTAAAATATGTCATATAAAAGTAAGGTTAACCACAGTTGTACTTCAAAACAGGCATAAAACAGCACATCATATTCGTGATGTCATGTTTTTTATCTGAATTATATTTTAATTCTGCCTTCATTGTATAGACTTCTGTAATTATGTCTGCAAATATAAGGCATAAATTTTATTAGTCCACTAAAAAAGTAGACTTTTAAATAAAAAATGTTTTGATAAGTTGGTAATTGTTTGCTAAACAGTATTTTAAATCTGAAATAAACTGTTGATTAGCAATGCAATTCCTTATCCTATTTTTATTGTTAATAGCGAATATACCAAATAAATACCTTATATATTCAGTTTAGATATTAAATCTTAAATTGGATTTAAATGGTTTAAAATATTCACTTATCAAAATGCAAAATTACATTAATTTCATAAAAAAAGCAGATTCGGTGATTTATTAAACTAGTTAAATGTACAGGGTTCTCAATCGTCCTACATTTGTCATATCAAAATTAAACAAACAGACAAAATGGAAAATAGAATATTAGGACTGCACCATATCACTGCGATTGCAGACAACGCAAAAAGAAATTTAGATTTTTATACTCAGGTTTTAGGAGTGAGATTAGTGAAAAAAACGGTGAACTTTGATGATCCGGGAACGTATCACTTTTATTTCGGAAACGAAGAAGGAACTCCGGGAACCATCCTTACTTTCTTTCCTTGGGAAGGCATGGGAAAAGGAACAAACGGTTCTGGTTTGGCAACTCACATCGGATATTCGGTTCCAAAAGGAAGTCTGGAATTTTGGAAAAGCAGATTGCAACAATTTAATGTACATGTTGAAGAAAGCGAGATTTTTGGTGAAAAACTGATTTCATTTAAAGATCCTGATGGTTTACAGTTACAGTTCATTGAGTCTTCAACGCCGGATGACAGAAAAGTGTGGACAACCGATGATATTAAAGATGACAATGCTTTGAAAGGTTTTCATAATATCACCTTAACTTTGAAAAAAGCTGATCCGACCATTAAAGTGTTAACTGATATTTTCGGATATGATCTTCAAAAACAGGAAGGCGAAAGATACAGATTTGCAACCGACGCCATCGAAACGGCCAATCTTGTTGATATTATTGAAAATGATAAAATTATAACCGGAAGAAATGCGGCAGGAACCAATCACCACGTTGCTTTCAGAGTAAAAGATGACCAAGTTTTAATGGAATTCCGTGAAAAAGTAATGTCCGCAGGATTGAGCATCACTCCGAAAATTGACAGAGATTATTTCTATTCATTGTATTTCCGTGAACCAGGTGGCGTTTTATTCGAAATCGCAACCGATAATCCGGGATTCACTGTGGATGAGCCTTTGAACGAATTGGGAACCAACTTAAAACTTCCAAAACAACACGAAGGATTACGCGCAAGAATTGAAGAAGTGCTACCGAAGTTATCATAGATCATTCATCATCATTAATAAACTAGGTAATTTAGCTAAACATTAAACATTAAACATTAAACATTAAACATTAAACATTAAACAATATGGAAACAACAAAAGTAGTTTTAGGAAACGCAAGAGGAGAAGTTCAATTGTTCTCAGACGATAAAAAAGCAGGAAAAATGGATATTTCGGTGATCAAAGATAAATTAACGGTTTATCACACCGAAGTAGACGAAGAATATGCCGGAAAAGGTTTTGCCAAATTATTATTAAATCAACTGGTTTCTTACGCAAGAGAAAACGATTTGAAAATTGTACCATTATGTCCTTACGTTCATGCCCAATTCAAACGCAATCCGGAAGAATACAACGATATCTGGTTTAAAGAAGAAATCTAAAAACAAACAACAATCAACCAAAAACCAAGAAACAATGTCACTCATCACAGGCCTTCACCACGTTACCGCCATCACAGGCGACGCACAGGAAAATATAGACTTTTACACCGGAGTTTTAGGACTTCGGTTGGTAAAGAAAACTGTCAATTTTGATTATTCAGATGTTTATCATTTCTATTTCGGAGACGAATTCGGAACGCCGGGAACCATTATGACGACTTTCCCGTACGGAAAAGGACTGGTGAACGGAAGACATGGAAAAGGTATGTTGAATACCACCGCTTTTTCAGTATCGATGGAGGCATTGGATTATTGGACGAGCCGTTTGGAGCAGTTTAATATTCCCTTTAAACATCCTCAGCAGAGATTTTCAGGCGAAGTTTTTATTTATCTGGAAGATTTTGATGGGTTGGGATTAGAATTGGTTTTCAATGAAAAAGATAGCAGAAAAGTCTATTACAACGGATTTATTCCTAAAGATTATGCCATCAAAGGAATTCATCATGTTGAAATCTGGCTGGATGCTTATGAAAGAACGGCGGCTTTACTGACCACGCAGATGGATCATCAATTAATTGCCGAAAGTTCAGACCGATTTAGGTTTGCGACAGAAGATGCGCCGGGAAAATATGTTGATTTGCTTTGCACACCTTCTGCTTTAAAAGGTCTGGCAGGAAGAGGAACCGTTCATCACGTGGCTTTTGCAACACCCAACGCTGAAACTCAGCTTGAAATGATTGAAAAATTAAACAAATTCGGATTGGAACATACCGAAGTGAAAGACAGAAAATACTTCACTTCCGTATATTTCAAAGAGCCGGGTGGCGTTTTGTTTGAAATCGCAACTTCAGATCCGGGATTCGATGTTGATGAAGAATTGGCTTCTTTGGGTGAATATTTAAATCTGCCATCACAATTTGAAGAGAAAAGAGAACATTTGGTAGAAGTTTTACCAAAAATTAATTATCCGACAGAAAAATACAGATAAAAATGAGTCATATTTTAGATATAAAAACAGGAGGAAAATCATTGAAGGAAGCTGAAAAAGTTTTAATCATGATTCACGGAAGAGGTGGAAGTGCACAGGATATTCTGAGTTTATCACAACATTTAAATGTGGAAGATTATGCTTTATTAGCACCACAGGCAACGAACGGAAGCTGGTATCCGCTTTCGTTCATGGCTCCGGTTGAACAAAACGAACCTTGGTTGTCATCAGCCATTGAAACCATTGGAAAAACGGTTCAAAATGCTTTGGAAGCAGGAATAAAAGCAGAGAACATTTACTTTTTCGGATTTTCGCAAGGCGCTTGTTTGACTTTAGAATTTTTAGCAAGAAATGCTCAGAAGTTCGGTGGAGCAGCAGCGATTATCGGAGGAGTTATCGGTGATAAGGTCAATCGTGAAAATTATAAAGGCGATTTTAATCAAACCCCGATTTTCCTGGGAACGAGTAATCCAGATTTTCATGTTCCCGTTGAAAGAGTGTACGCAACAGCGAATATTTTAAAAGAAATGAATGCTGATGTTACGGAAAAAGTCTATGCTAATTTCGGACATTCCATCAATCAGGAAGAAATTGAGTTGGCAAATTCGATTGTTTTTAAATAATTCTTAGCCGAGAATACACGAATAATTTATTAGCGTATTCGTGGCAAAAAATAAAATATAGAATGAAAATTACAAAAATATTCAGCGACGAAAACGGCGACTCTCACTTCGAAAATCTTGAAATTCCATTAATCGATCAGGGCGATATCGGATTTTTATCTGAAAATATAGACGTTAAAAAATTACAGTTTAGAAAAGTTTCTGCCGATTACGATTATGATTTTCATTGCGCTCCACAGAAACAATTTATTGTACTTTTGGATGGTGGAGTAAAGATCGAAACATCATTGGGCGAAATCAGAGAATTCCAAACTGGAGAAATCCTTTTGGTGGAAGATATTTCAGGAAAAGGACATAAAACCAAAAACCTTGAAAAGAGAGAACGAACGTCACTTTTCATTCATTTATAGAGTAAAGAATTAACCGACATAGGAAGCTGAAGTGTTAAGAAAATTTATTTTTAGCATTCAGATTCCAAATCTTAACCTTTTGTGTCAAGACAAAAGAAAAATATAAAATATGCTCGAACAACTACTTTTAATACTCGGCTTACTCCTCATCGTGATGATGCTGGTAATGCTGGCACAACGAATCAAGATCGCATATCCCATCTTTTTGGTATTGGCGGGATTGGGAATCAGTTTAATTCCAGGAGTTCCGGTTCTAAAACTTGATCCCGAAATCATCTTTTTAATTTTCCTACCGCCTTTGTTGTACGAAGCAGCTTGGTATACATCGTGGAACGACTTTTGGAAATGGAAAAGAACCATCGGATTAATGGCTTTCGGATTGGTATTTCTAACATCTTTAGTTGTTGCGTTTGCTTCACAGGCTTTAATTCCGGGATTCACGGTGGCATTAGGATTTTTATTAGGAGGAATTGTTTCGCCCCCGGATGCTGTTGCAGCAACAACCGTTTTAAAAGGGTTAAAGGTTCCAAAACGTACGATTGCAATGCTGGAAGGAGAAAGTTTGATTAACGATGCATCATCATTAATTGTTTTCAGATTTGCCTTAGCCGCGGTGATGACAGGAATGTTTTCTATGCAGGAAGCAACCGGACAATTCTTCTTGGTTGCTGGGATGGGAGTTGTTGTCGGAATTGTAGGAGCACATATTTTCTACGCAATTCACAGATTTTTACCAACAACGCCGGCGATTGATGCAGCATTAACCGTTATGACACCCTATATTTTATTCCTTTCTGCGGAGCATTTTCACTTTTCGGGAGTAATGGCGGTCGTAAGTGGCGGATTATTCATGTCATTCCGTTCGCATGAGATGTTCAAAACGGGGGTAACAAGAATTAATATGACAGGCGTTTGGAATACATTGATCTTTGTGATGAATGCTTTGGTTTTCGTCTTAATTGGTCTGGAACTTCCTGATATTATCCATGGTTTAGGAGAAACTTCTTTAATGGAAGGTATTAAATATGGTTTAATTATCAGTTTAATTGTTATTGTTGTTCGATTATTATGGATCTATCCCGTGGCACACGTTCCGAGATGGCTGAGTAAAAAAGTAAGAAAAGATCCGAGTCCGGGATGGAAAAATCCTTTAATTATCGGTTGGGCAGGAATGCGTGGAGTAGTTTCACTGGCAACAGCATTGTCAATTCCGGTAATGATGAATGATCAGGCAGAATTTCCGGTGCGAAATTTAATTATCTTCATCACATTCGTGGTTATTTTTGTAACATTAGTTTTTCAGGGATTAACCCTTCCTTTAATTATTAAATTAACCAAAATTGGAGAAATTGATCCTATTTTACCATCCCACGAACAGCAGGCGAGCATTCAGATCAGACTGGATAATCTGGCATTAAGCAGGCTGAATGAGAAATACAAAACCAATATTGAAACCAACAGTCTGGTTGAAAATTTTAAGAATACGATCGAAAATGATATTTCCTTACAGCAAAGTCATTTGGAATCGTTGGAAATGTGTACCAACAGAAGAAACGACATCAATGAATATCATAGAATTATGCTTGATATTTACTCACTTCAAAGGAAAGAATTATTCAATATAAAACGTGAAAAATACTTCACCGATGACGAAATCCGAAAAGCAGAATCTCAATTGGATTTAAATGAACTGAAGATTACAGGCAGCAGACACATGTAATTTTGGTTGATGGTTTTTAGTTGATGTTTGTTGGATGATTAATTCTGAATTTTAAAATGAAATTATCATTCAAAATTAAGTAAGGAATCTCTGAACTTAAAATAGATTTCCATTCATATTGAAGTCAAAAATCACACACCAAAAACCATCAACTAAAAACTCTCAACCATCAACAAACAAAAAATCTTATGAAAACACTCAACTTCCTTGTGATAGGAAAAAATCAGGAAATATTAGAGACTTTAAAAAGAATCATTGAAAATAATGAAGGCTGGAAAGCGGAGATTAAAAGTGATGAAACGATTTGCTATAATTATATTAAAGACAATCAGGTAGATATTGTTTTATTAAGCTCCGGATTGGATGAAGAATTTGAAAATAATATGAAAATTTTTTGTGAAAATTTAGATAAAGATGTGAAGGTAATCGACCATTATGGCGGAGGAAGCGGACTGTTAAAGAATGAAGTTTACACACTTTTTCCTAATTTGCAGCCGTAAACTTAAATTTATGTCTGAAAATATCGTCAAAAATGTCACTCGATTCATAGAACTTAGCGAAAAAGAAGAAAAATTTTTCACCAATTCATTAACACTCCAAACGTTTCCCAAGAAAACAGTTTTGTTGAGGGAAGGCGAAATTTGCCAGTTTGAAGGCTATATTCAAAAAGGCTGTGTGAGGGTGTATTACCTTGATGATAACGGATTTGAAGTAACGATATTATTTGCCATTGAAGATTGGTGGATCAGCGATATTGCTTCATTTCAGGAACAGAAACCGTCCCGATTATACATTGAAACCCTGGAAGATTCAGAAATATTTATGCTGAATCCTACTACAAAAGAAAAATTATTAACCGAGATTCCGAAATTTGAAAGAGTGTTCAGAATGTTGGTTCAAAGAAATCTTTCCACTTTACAAAACCGTTTGGTGAACACGATTTCCAAAGCGGCAACCGACCGATATTTGGAATTCATCAAAGTATATCCTTCCATTCCACAAAGAGTCGCACAATATTATATTGCGTCTTATCTTGGCGTTTCCAAAGAATTTGTAAGCACAATCAGAAAACGTTTAGCTTCAAAAGAAAAATAAATTTCTCTCGCGGATTTTGCAGATTACGCTGATTTTTCAATTTTAATAAAAATAATATTCATAACATTTGTCATCCTGTAAGGATCTAAGCGACATTTTTAGAAATTATTCTGGAAAGATTCGAGCCTAGATCCTTACAGGATGACAAACGTTGAGTATTGATAAAACCGACCTCGGAAAATGAAGCGTTAAGAAAAATAATTTTGAGAACGTTAAGAAAGTCCCACTGTTTGAGTGCGGCACAAAAACTTCAACCGAAGCAGAAATCTATAATTCGCACGAGTTTTGGGATTTTTAGAGAACAAAAATATTTTTTAGCGAAAGTTTCCAAGTCTTGAACTTTTGTTTCTTTTGTTTCAAGACAAAAGAAATTCAAATTTATTAAACTAGTTAAATGTCCAGCAGTTTCAATCTTCCGAAATTTGTTCTATAAAAACGAATAAACAACTAACAGATATGGACAGAAAAGATTTTTTAAAGAAAGGATTATTGGGAACAGGAATGTTTGTGGCATCCGCTTCATTGGGCAATACAATGAAAAACGAAATCGATGAGATCGAGCCGTTGGAACCTATCGGATACAATCATTTACCGAATACCGATTCAAAAATTAAAGATAATTCTGTCATTCATAAGGCAGATTCAAGAGGGAAGGCAGATCATGGCTGGCTGGTGAGCAATCATACCTTCAGTTTTGCCAATTATCACAATCCCGAAAGAATGCACTTTGGTGTGCTGAGAGTGTTGAACGATGATAAAGTAGAGGCGGGAAGAGGCTTCGGAACGCATCCTCACGACAATATGGAAATCATCAGTATTCCGTTGGAAGGCGATTTGGAGCACAAAGACAGCATGGGAAATTCTGCAATTATCAAAAGCGGAGATATTCAGGTGATGAGTGCTGGAACCGGAATTATGCACAGCGAATTCAATAAAAACCAAGATAGGTTGGTGAAATTCCTGCAAATTTGGGTGTATCCGAATAAAAGAAATGTTACTCCGCGATACGATCAAATCACACTTGACAAATCAAAAAGTAAAAATAAATTCCAGCAAATACTTTCTCCAAATGCCGATGATGAAGGAGTTTGGATTCACCAAGATGCATGGTTTCATTTAGGAAATTTTGAAAATAATGCCGAAATCAATTATCAGATCAGAAAAAAAGGAAACGGTGTCTATGCTTTTATTTTGAAAGGAAGTGCAGAAATCGAAGGCCAAAAAGTCGAAGAAAGAGATGGTTTTGGTGTTTGGGATATTGCCGATCTGAATATAAAAACAACATCAGAAAACACAGAAATCCTTTTAATGGAAGTTCCGATGACGATGTAATAAAATTAAAATAATGAACCTCGTTTCATAATATTGTTGATAGGCTCTCTTTTTAAGGGAGTCTTTTTTACGTTTATAAATAGAATATATTTTAATGAAATGAAGAAAAAAGCTATACGCATGTATTGTAATAGTACATTCTTTCAATGTAAATTTACATTCTTGTGTTGTAAAATTACATTCTTCCGATGTTAATTTACTTTTTCGCATTGTAAAGTTACATTCTTACGTTGTAACTTTACATTCTTCCATTGTAAGATATACTTTTTGCGATGTAATTTATAAAGTGAACGATGTGGAATAGAATTTTCTCTTCATAACATTTTTTTTAACTAAAACTTAATTATCTTAACGCTAAACCATTAACTAACAACCATCAACCAACAACCATCAGCAAATTAGCAAAATCCAAAAAAAATCCCGATTTTTGCCCTCTTCAATAATTCCGAATATTCATGAAACTTTGTATTGCCGAAAAACCCAGTGTTGCCAGAGATATCGCCAAAGTATTGGGCGCTACCACGCCGAAACAAGGCTATATGGAAGGAAACGGCTATTGTGTAACATGGACGTTCGGACATCTTTGTACCCTGAAAGAACCACATGATTACGGTCCGCAATACAAATCCTGGAATTTGTTTTTGCTGCCGATTATTCCTAACAGCTTCGGAATTAAGCTGATCCCGAATAAAGGCGTGGAAAATCAGTTTAAAGTCATTGAAAAGTTAGTCGAAGAATGTGAAGAGGTCATCAACTGTGGGGATGCCGGTCAGGAGGGAGAACTTATTCAGCGTTGGGTATTGCAGAAGGCCAAATGCAACAAACCCATTCAGCGTTTGTGGATTTCTTCTCTTACCGAAGAAGCGATTAAAGAAGGTTTCGCAAGCTTAAAACCTGCTGAAGATTACAAAAATTTGTATCTCGCAGGAAATGCAAGAGCCATCGGAGACTGGTTGTTGGGAATCAACGCAACACGACTTTTTACGAAAAAATTTGGCGGAAATAAAGCCGTTCTTTCAATTGGAAGGGTACAAACTCCGACGTTGGCGATGCTCGTTCAGCGTCAGAAGGAGATTGATGCATTTACTACCGAAGAATATTGGGAACTGAAAACCAAATATCGTGACGTTATTTTCAACGCTGCGATTGATCGTTTAAAAACCTTGGAACGTGCCGAAAAAGGTTTGGAATATCTAAAAGTTAATCCTTTTGAAATCGTCTCTTTTGAAATTAAAGAAGGGAAAGAGAAAAATCCGAGACTTTTTGATTTGACCGGACTTCAGGTGGAAGCCAACAAAAAATACGGCTATTCTGCGGAGAATACCTTAAATTATATTCAAAGTTTGTACGAAAAAAAACACGTGACTTATCCGCGTGTTGATACCACCTATTTATCCGAAAGCTTACATCCGAAAATTGAAGGAATTCTTAGAAAAATGTATCCTTATCAGGAACTGATTTCTCCTTTATTAGAAGCACCAATTCCAAAATCAAAAGCCGTTTTTGATGATGCGAAAGTGACGGATCACCATGCGATTATTCCGACAGAAGTTCCGCCTTCGCAGAATCTGAGTAGGGAAGAAAAGTTGATTTATGACTTAATTGCCAAACGTTTCATCGCTGTTTTTTATCCTGAATGTAAAATTTCAAATACATTGGTAGAAGGAAAAGTAGGCACAATTCCTTTTAAAACAAGTGGTCGACAAATCCTTGAACCGGGATGGAGAGCCGTGTATGCTAAAGAACCAAAAGAGGAAGCCACAGATAAGGATAAAGAAAAAGAGGAAGAACAGACCATTCCTGAATTTATTGTTGGTGAAACCGGGCCACACGATCCGATGATTCACCAGGGGAAAACATCACCGCCAAAACCATACACGGAAGCAACACTTCTTCGTGCCATGGAAACTGCCGGAAAGCAGGTGGAAGATGAAGAACTTCGAGAAATGTTGAAAAATAACGGAATCGGAAGACCTTCAACCCGTGCAAATATTATCGAAACGCTCTTCAAAAGAAAATATATTGAGAAGAAAAGAAAAAATCTGATTGCGACCCAAACCGGAATTCAATTGATTGATACCATTGAAGATGAATTACTGAAAAGCCCCGAACTGACCGGAGAATGGGAGTCAAAGCTTCGTAAAATTGAAAGTGGTGAATATGAAGCCAATCAGTTTAAAGAAGAACTGATTCAGATGGTAACGGAACTGACCAAAAAAGTGGTTGATGGAAAAGGTAAGGTGATCACTTTATATGAAGAAAAAGAAGAGGTTAAAGAAAAGAAAAAACGTGAACCCGCTGTAAAAAAAGAACTGCAGTCCTGGGAAGAAACCAAATGTCCGAAATGTAAAGAACATCATTTAATGAAAGGCAAAACAGCCGTTGGATGTTCTGATTTTAAAAATTGCGGATTTAAACTTGATTTCGAAATCTTCGGTAAAAAATTGTCTGATAAACAGCTTTTGGATTTAGTCGTAAAAGGAAAAACATCAAAATTAAAAGGTTTCACCGCGCATCCTGAAAATATAACAGAAGGTGTGGCTTCACTATCTCCCGAATTTACCGTTTCATTAGCTTAACGGTTTTTGATTATTTTCTAATACATTGACTTAGGAAGCAGTAGCGTTAAGAAAATTGAAATTTAGTCCGTTAAAAAATTCCCACTGTTCGAAGCGCGAAACTAATTAGGAATCGAAGCAAAATTCTGAATTCGCGCAAGTTTTGGGGATTTTAGGAATACATTGAAATTTTTAGCGAATGATTCCAGTCTTGAATTTTTGTTACTTTTGTTTCAAGACAAAAGTAAAATTAATTTTCTATTAGATTTTCTTTTATAAATCATTAAGGGATAATTAAGGAGTTAAGTGGAATTAAGAAAATCAAAGATTTTAATTTAGAAGCGAAGCTTAACTTAATATTCTTAACTCAAATCTTAATGGTTCAAAATAATTAATATAAAATCAACTAATTTTAAACTTCTTCGGAGATTTTCCCGTCATTTGTGTGAATTTTCTGTAGAAATATTCCAGCGTATTAAAACCAGATTCAAAACAGATATTTTTAATATCAATCTCGGGATTATTGATGAGTAGCTGTTTGGCGTGTTCAATCCTCAGTTCAATAATATATTCTACAGGCGTACAATTGTAAGAATGCTTGAACTTTTTAAACAAATTTGCCTCACTCATTCCGGCGATGGAAGCCAGTTTTTTGATGGTGATCGGCTCGCGATAATTGTGCTTAATAAAATGAACAACTTCCTGAAGCCCGTTTTGAATATTTTCTGTTTTATTGCTGTTTAAAAGAATATGTTTGGCATTGGTTTTCATCAGTTCATAGATCAGTTCCTTTAAGCTTAAACTTAAAAGAAAATCTGAAGTACCCTGCATTTTCTCGTCAATTCTTCGGTTGTAAAGATTGGTTAAACTTTGCCATAATGAAGCATCAGAACTTACAAATTTTTTTACTGTATTTTCCTGCATCATAATTCCGGTTTTGTCCCAGTCTGGATGCCAGTTTTCGATGACTTCTGAAAAAACATGGTCGATATATTCCTGTTCGATATTTAACACCAGACATTTGGTCGGCTCATGAAAAATAGGGTGAATATCAATACTTAATTCTTTATTACAAGGTGGAATAAATACGCTTCTTTCCTTAAACTCAAAAGTTTCTTCCTCACTTCTGATGATCTTATTACCGCTCAGCATTAAAGTGATTACGGGTTTCTCAAAAAAGAATGGGAAATCATGGCATACAACATTGGTTTCAAATACATTCAATTCACCGAAAGGAATGCTGAAAACGGTTCTTTCTTCGATCTTTTCCATTATAGAGTAGAGTTTAAGTTAAAAAATATAGAGAATAAGTAAATGATTTATGTCATGTTTTTGTCATTTTCGGGGTATGTAAAATACAAAATAATTCGAAACAATGGAAAATACTTCATTTGCAAAAGAAACAGCAACTGTAAATACAGAATTTTTATCGCTAAACCCTTCTACCTTAGAGGTTATCGGGAAAGTAGAAAATACATCAGCAGACGAAATAGACCGTAAAATAAAGAATGCAAAAATTGCCCAAAAACAATGGTCAGCAAGGCCAGATTCCGAAAGAAAAGAAATATTACTGAAGGTGGCAGAAGCGTTACAGCAGAATTCTAAACACTTAGCAGAATGGATTACGCGCGAACAGGGAAAGCCGTTGAGTGGACCGGGATCTAATTTTGAAATGCAGGCCTGCGTGGGATGGACTCAAGTTCCGGCATCATTGGATTTGCCTGAAGAAGTAGTTTTTGAAGATGATACAAGAAAAGATATTTTATACAGAAAACCAATAGGAGTCGTTGCAGCCATTGCCCCGTGGAACTGGCCATTGATGATTGCCATCTGGCAGATTATTCCTTCTTTGAGAATGGGGAATACGGTGATTTTAAAACCATCGGAATATACTACTTTCAGTACATTGGAAATGATTAAAGTTATTAATTCTGTACTTCCTGAAAATGTTTTGCAGGTAGTTACAGGAAGGGGGGAAGTAGGATCTTATCTTACTGCACATCCTGAAATCGGGAAAGTGATGTTTACAGGATCTATTGCGACAGGAAAAAAAGTGATTGAAGCATCTGCTAAAAATATGGCGAGGCTGACATTGGAATGCGGCGGAAACGATGCCGGAATCATTTTACCGGGACTTGATCTTTCAAAACATATCGAAAACCTTTTCTGGGGTACATTTTTAAATATGGGGCAAACCTGTGCCTGTTTAAAAAGATTGTACGTTCATGAAAACGATTATGAACATGTGGTGAAAGCATTGTCTGATTATTCCGCCAATATCCCGATGGGGAATGGGGCTGATGAAAATAATGTATTAGGACCGATACAGAATAAAATGCAGTTTGATAAAATTCAGGATTTACTGAAGGATGCTGAAAATAATAATGCCGATTTTGTATTTAAAGGTGAAAAACCTGATCAAGACGGCTACTTTATCCCGATTACACTGATAGGAAATGTAGACAACGGAAGCCGTATTGTGGATGAGGAACAATTCGGACCTGTGCTGCCGATCATTAAATATAAAACTTTAGAGGAAGCCGTAGAAAAAGCCAATGATTCTGAAAACGGTTTAGGAGCTTCGGTCTGGGGTGATGATCTTGAGGAAGCACAAAATATTGCAGCTCAGCTGGAAGCTGGAACGGTTTGGATTAATCAACATGGAGCGATTAACCCGTTTGTACCGTTTGGCGGAGCAAAAAAATCAGGTTATGGAGTAGAATTCGGTGTGGAAGGCCTGAAAGCCGTTACCATTCCAAAAGTGATCAGTATTAAAAAATAATCAGTATCTCAGAATTAGTCAAAATACAATGGCTAAAAATCTTCGTGTGCTTTGCTAAGCAGAGCGTCTTAGCGAACTTAAAAGCGGTCAGTAGTTAAAAAAAAACTTTGGGGGCTTTGCGTTAAAAAATGATTTTTAGCAAAAAATAGAAAGAACAAATTAAAACTTATGAACTACGATTTTATAGTTGTCGGATCCGGTTCGGCAGGCGCTGTTATAGCCAATAGATTAAGCGAAAACGAAAATATAAAAGTACTTCTTCTGGAAGCAGGAGCGGATGATCATGTTCCTGAAGTTCAGGCGCAGGCGGGCTGGCCGGCGATCTGGAATACAGAGAGAGACTGGGCATATCATACCGTTGCTCAGGAAAGTGCGGGCGGAAACACGAGATATTGGCCGAGAGGAAAAACGCTGGGAGGTTCAAGTTCCATCAATGGGATGATCTATATTCGCGGTCATCGTCAGGATTATGATCACTGGGCGTATAATGGCTGTGTGGGCTGGGACTGGGAAAGTGTTTTGCCTTATTTCAAAAAATCGGAAACGCATGAAGAAGGAGAAGATGAGGTGCATGGCGGAAACGGACCGCTGCATGTTAGCAGAATCAAACGTCCGAATCCTATTTCCATCAGCGCGATTGAGGCCTGTAAAGAATTAGGTTATCCCGAAACCGATGATTTTAATAAAGAAATTTGGGGTGCCGGACTGAATCATTTGAGCGTTGGAAAAGATGGTTTAAGATGTTCGACCGCGAAGGCATTTTTAGATCCTGCAAGATCACGAACTAATTTGGAAATTCATACACATGCATTGGCTCAGAAATTACTTTTTGAAGGTGATCGATGTGTTGGAATTCAATATTTAAAAAATGGAGAGTTGGTTGAAGCAAGAGCCAATAAAGAAGTCATTGTTTCATGCGGAACGATAGAATCTGCTAAACTTCTAATGCTTTCCGGAATTGGTGATCGGGAAGAATTGGAGACTTTGGGAATTTCCGTGGTTAAAGATTTGAAAGGGGTCGGAAAAAACCTTCAGGATCATTTGCTGACGAGTGTTATTTTTAAAGCTAAAAAAGAAATACCAGCTTCCGAAGCTAATCTTTTGGAAGCTCAATTATTCTGGAAAAGTAAGGAAGAAATGGCTTTTCCTGATTTACAGCCTTTATTCATGGCACTTCCATATTACAGTCCTGGATTTACCGGACCTGAAAATGCCTTCACTTTTTGTGCCGGATTTATCAGACCTGCAAGTCGGGGATATATCAAACTGACTTCCGCAGATCCATCCGTTTCACCTGAAATAGATCCGAAATATCTTTCCGAAGAATCTGATCTGGAGGCTTTATATCGATGCGTTGAAATATGTCGTGAAATGGGAAGAACCGAAGCCATGAAAGAATGGAACGATGGTGAGATTTATCCTGGTGAAGGCAAAACGAAAGAGGAAGTGATCGATTATATCAAGAAATCGTGTTCCACCTATCATCACATGACGGGAACCTGCAAAATGGGAATCGACAGCCTGTCGGTGGTAGATCCTCGATTAAAAGTATACGGTATCAAAGGTTTAAGGGTTGCCGACGCATCCATCATACCCGATGTCGTTTCCGGAAATACCAATGCTCCAACGATTATGATTGGCGAAAAAGCCGCTGATATGATAAAAGAAGATTATGGTCTGAAAACACAAAATCTTTCCGAAAATTTATCTTTGGCTTAGATAATTTTAGGTAAAACAAATGGCTGTTCAATGATTTGAATAGCCATTTTTATTTGGAAGCTTTTTGACTTCGTCGCATTGTTGTTTTATCATTTTTAGGAGCTTAATCCCGCTCTACGCACTCGCTATTTACTTTATTTACGGCTCGGCGGCGAAGCCGTAGTCTTGGTCGGAAG
>DKLU01000220.1 GCA_002455915.1 Chryseobacterium sp. UBA6632 | reverse complement strand
TTCCTGAGCATATTCTAACTCGATTTCAGCATAGAAACATTCCTGATCGATGTCAAAATCTTTCATTAACTGAGGAGCCACTTTTCCGATTCTTAACAAAGATTTACCATCAACTTCATACGCCAATGCATCAGAAAATCTTTCGTCAGACAAAGCAACTTCTTTATAATCAATTGCTAATCTTTCCAATAAAACTTTCACATAAGCTTTTAAGTTATAGAAACTTGTAGCAGATTTTGGCTGCAACCAGTTTTCAGCAACTTCTCTACCGGAAATAAGGATTGCCAATTGTTTTCTTTCCTCGTATTTCTCTCTTTTATGGTAAATTTTTCCGAATTCGAAAAACTTAATATCCTGATTTTTTCTGTTGATATTGTAAATCGCATTTTGCAAAAGACCTTCTAATAAAGACTTTCTCATAAATGCCAAATCACCGCTCAAAGGATTTAATAATTTTACAGCATCCGTTTCATCTTTTACAGAAGTTAATGAGTTGTTCATCACTTCATTGAAACCTAAACTTTGCAAAGTTCTTGCCCAGTTATTTTCCAGTTCATCCTGATCGTTTGCACTTAATTTTACAGGCGTGAACGAAATCTTCTGCGGAGCATCAATTTTATTATATCCGTAAATTCTTAAGATCTCTTCAATAACATCGATTTCTCTTGTCACATCCGCTCTGTAAGCCGGAACTGAAATCTCAAGACCATTCTGAATTTCGTTTAAAACCTGAATTTCCAACGCCTTCAAAATTTCTTTTACTTTCTCTCTGTGAATTTTTGTTCCTAAAATCTGTTCGATTTTTGAGAATCTGATGATCACATAGTTATCTTCCAGTTTCTTTGGATATTCTTCCAACAAATCACCAACCAATTGTCCTTCAGCTAATTCCTGAATTAATTTGATAGCATGTGTGATTGCTGTTCTCGTAATATTAGGGTCAACACCTCTTTCAAATCTGAAAGAAGCATCTGTATTTAAACCGTGGAATTTAGCACCTTTTCTTACTGCAACCGGGTTGAAATAAGCACTTTCCAGGAAAATAGTTTTAGTCTCATTAGAAACTCCCGAAGTAGCGCCACCGAAAACTCCGGCAATACACATTGGTGTATCTTTTCCGTCTTTGATCATGATCTCAGAACCGTTCAATGTTCTTTCAACACCATCCAAAGTCGTGAATTTTGTCCCTTCTTTTACGGTTCCTACTTTCACTTTTTTGTCTGCAATTTTATCTGCATCAAAAGCATGAAGCGGCTGTCCGTAGCCGTGAAGAATATAGTTGGTAATATCTACAACATTGTTGATAGGGCTCAATCCGATTGCTTTTAATCTGTCTTTTAACCAAGACGGAGAATCTGCAACTTTCACATTTTCAATCACTGCACCAATATATCTAGGGCACAATTCTGAATCTTCAACTTCTAATGTGAAATCGTGAGAACCTTCGTTGTTCAAGGCAACAGAAGACACTTTTTCAAAAGTAGATTTTTGCTGATTGGTAGAGAGAAAGGCATACAAATCTCTTGCAACACCGTAGTGAGACATGGCATCTGTTCTGTTCGGTGTTAAACCGATTTCAAAAACCTCATCATTCGTTAATTCAAAATAATCAGCGAAATTTTTTCCCACCTCATATTTTTCCTCATCCAAGACCATGATTCCACCGTGATCATCGCTAAGACCAAGCTCATCTTCTGCGCAGATCATTCCCTGAGAAACCTCACTTCTGATCTTTGCTTCTTTAATTTCAAAAAAGTTTCCGGTTTTATCATAGATTTTAGTTCCGACAACAGCTACAGGAACCGTTTGGCCAGCCTCAACATTCGGAGCTCCGCAAACGATATTTAGAATTTTCCCGTTTCCTACATCTACTGTTGTTTTCTTTAATTTGTCTGCATTCGGATGTTTTTCGCAAGTTAAAACCTTACCTACAACAATTCCTTCCAAGCTTCCTTTTACGCTTTCAAATTTTTCTATCCCTTCAACCTCAAGACCAATATCCGTAAGGAACTCACCGATTCTTTCAGTTTTCAATTCCGATTTGATAAAGTCTTTCAGCCAGTTGTTTGATATTTTCATTTGCTCAATCTATTTTTTAATTGGTCTGTTGAAACTTAGTCGTTTCAGCAGATCATTTTATTAAGGTCAAAAAAACCTTTACTTATTTTGAAATTTTGCTCGAATTTTTCGCGGTACAAATATCGTGTTTTTTCGAGAAATAAAGAAATTTAAATGGGATAACAATTTCAAATTTATTTGTTATAGAACACGCAAAAATAGTTTAGAGGCTTTTCCCTTCGATATAATCCATCAGGGATTTCTTATAATTCGGAGCGATTACGATCTGCTGATTTCCAATGACGATATGATTTCTCTCAATGGCTTCAATTTTATTCAAACCAATAATAAACGATCGGTGAACCCTCATAAAATCTTCAGAAGGCAGTTCTTCTTCCAGTCTTTTAAGGCTCATCAACGTTAAAACCGGTTTAGGATTATCTTTAAGGTAAATTTTCACATAATCTTTTAATCCTTCAATATAAAGCACTTCCGAAAAATCGATTTTCACTTGTCTGTATTCTGATTTCACAAAGATAAAATCCTGTTTCTTTTCCGTTTTCGGAGACGAAACAGACTGTAAAGATTCAAAATGAACGCGGGCTTTCTGAGAAGCATTCAGAAATTCATTATAATCAAATGGTTTCAGAAGATAATCTAAGGCATTCACTTTGTAGCCATCGATGGCATACTGTTCAAAAGCCGTCGTGAAGATCACTTTACTTCGCGCTGGGATCATTTTTGAAAATTCTAATCCGGTAAGATCAGGCATCTGAATATCAAGAAAAAAAAGGTCTATTTCACTTTGTTCATCGCAAAACCTCATCGCTTCCACCGCATTGTTACATTTGGCTTTCAGTTCTAGAAATGGAGTTTTCAAAACATAACTTTCAATTAGATGTAAAGCCATCGGTTCATCATCAGCAATCAGACAGGTTATTTTTTTCATCTTTTATTTGATTTTCAGTTTCATTTCCGCAATATACATTCCGTTGTTGAGATGAGAATGGAACTCATATTTTTCAGGATACAGTAAATTTAGTCTTTTCTTGAGATTTTCAACGCCGATTCCTGAACCGCTTTTATCGGTATCAGTTTTAGGAAAATTAGAATTTGAAGCCATAAAAAGAATTTCTTCCTCTTCATTAATTTCCATTTTAAAGCTGATATCTGAATGTTGTGTTGCCGAAACTCCATGTTTAAAAGCATTTTCCACCACAGAAATAAAAAGCAAAGGCGCAATTTCCAAGTTAGGAATTTTTGAAGGGAAACTCGTATAGACTTTCGTATTATCATTCAGACGAAGCGTCATCAGTTCAATATATTTATTCAAAAAATCAATTTCTTCGGAAAGTGTGATCTTTTCAACATCCGTTTTATATAACAGATGGCGCATCAGTTTACTCAAACTGTGGATGCTTTGTTTTGCTTTATCAGGCGCAAAATCAATCAATGAATAAATATTATTCAATGCATTAAAGAAAAAATGCGGCTGCAACTGATATTTAAGATGCTGAAGTTCAGATTTCAGTTTTATATTATCCGCTTCACGCTTCATTTCTTCGGCCTGCTTCATTCTCTGTCCAGAATTGATGGCAACGGAAAATGCAATGGGAATCAGATAAATCATAAAATCCATGAAATAAATGAATATTTCAGGAGGTCTTCTTCCACCGCCACCTTTGGGTTTAGGATCTTCGATAAGCTCAAAAATCTGCTGTTTCAGAATAATCAAAGCTATAATAAGAAGAATATTGATGATGAGAAAACGAATTTTTTTATCCGAATACAGCCAATTGATAAGAAAAAAATAATTAATATAAAAAATAACTGCCAAAAAGAACAGTTGCAGCCAAAAGTGTTTGAAAAGCTCAAACCAATTTCCGTCTGAGCCCAGCGAAAATGCCGCAGGAAGAAAGAAAAGAACCAGCCATATCAACAGATGAATGCTGATTTCCAGCTTTTTACTTTTAATATTAATCATAACAGTTCATTATCACTATAATTATTCTAAAACCTTTCATTGGTTAAAATTTAAACTTATTCAAACCATTAAAAATCGTTGATTTATGAAATCTTTGAAGAAGTGAATTTAAAATTTTTTCTACCATTTCCCTCTACTTTTAAACATTAAAATTCAACAATACTATTAAAAAAATTTCAACATTAAGAAGTTAAGATTTTATGAACTCTGCTTAAAATCTTAATAAGAATCAATAAATTGATTCCTTCACCCAAAGCAATAAATAGCTTCTTAAATCCTTAATGTTCAAAGAAAAAATAAGCTCTGCTTATTTATAATTAAGTAAGTTAAAAACTACTCATATCTCAATGCATTGATAGGATCTGCCTGAGCTGCTTTTCTCGCCGGATACCATCCAAAAAAGACACCCGTTACCGTACATACCGCAAATGAGATCACAATAGAGCTCATTGTAATACTAACGGGCCAACCCGCAAATTGTTTTACACAAAACGTCGCAACTAACCCGATAGCAACGCCTAAAACACCGCCTGTAATGCTAATCAGCACCGATTCAATTAAAAACTGCATCAGAATATCATTTCCTTTGGCTCCAATAGCCATTCTCAAACCAATCTCTTTTGTTCTTTCTTTCACCGAAACATACATGATATTCATAATTCCGATTCCTCCGACAATCAGGGAAATGCTGGCAATTGCAACCAAAAGAACGGTCAGCATTTCGCTTGTTGAACTGAAAGTTGAAATAATTTCCTGCTGGGAAGACACATTGAAATCATTGTCTTCATCAGGTTTTATCTTGTGCTGATTTTCCATGATGGTTTTAATTTCATTAACAGCCGCTTCAGAATCTTCTTCACTCAGCGATGATGCCACAATAGACTGCAGATATTTTTGGGCTAAAATTCTCTTCTGAACCGCAGTGTAAGGCGCAATAATGATATCATCCTGATCCTGACCGAATGTATTTTCACCTTTTTCGCGAAGTACCCCAATCACTTTGAAAGGAATATTTTTAAAACGAATCATTTTTCCGATCGGGTTTTCATTTGGAAACAGATTTTCCTGAACCGTTTTTCCGATCATCGCCACTTTTGCATACGCTTCCACATCATCTTCCGTAAACATAGAACCTTCTTCCACAGACCAGTCGCGAATCTTTAAATATTCGGGAGAAGCTCCATAAATTGAGGTCGGCCAGTTGTTGGAGCCAGCAATACTTTGTCCGCTTCCGTTCACCAAAGGCGAAATATTTTTAATCAGCTTCGTTTTTGTTTTTAAAGCATTATAATCTGCCAATGTCAGCGTTTGCATCGCAGAAGGATCCGAACGCACACCGCCCATCATTCCGGCGCCGGGACGAACTGTAATTAAATTCGCACCCATGCTCGAAATATTTTTCTTGATACTTTCCTTGGAGCCTTCGCCTATGGCAAGCATCGCAATCACGGAAGCTACCCCGATAATAATTCCCAGCATGGTAAGCATGGCGCGGGTTTTATTGAGAAGAATAGCTTTCCAGGCTATTTTAAGTAAATTTAAAAAGTTCATTATTTTCTTTGATTTAGATAAAAACATTCACAAGCCTCATCATCTTCATCATCCATCCTCATTTTCTGCAGCATTCCCCTTTACTGAAGCTTGCAAATGTTTAATGCACAACTAATAAATGATATGAATTTTATTTATTCTGCGGGAGGAAGCTTGGCTAACTCCTCAGCAGCATATAATCTTTCGGTAACCAGTCGGTCTTCCGTAATATTTCCGTCTTTTAAAACCACTGTTCTTCTGCTGAATTTGGCAATGTCGTCTTCATGGGTTACAAATCCAATGGTAATTCCCTGGTCGTTTAATTCCTGAAAAAGATTCATGACTTCATACGATGTTCGGGTGTCTAAATTTCCTGTCGCTTCGTCTGCTAACAAGATAATCGGATGATTTACCAACGCCCTTGCGATAGCAACCCTTTGCTGCTGACCTCCCGATAACTGACTTGGAATGTGATACATTCGACTTTCCAAACCTACCTGCTGCAAAGCTTTCACTGCTCGCTCTCTTCTTTCTTCTGCCGAAACTTTAGGATTATACAACAACGGAAGTTCTACATTTTCCAGCGCGCTCGTTCTCGCCAGTAAATTATACGACTGAAAAATAAATCCTATCTTCTGATTCCTGATATCAGCTAACTGGTTTTTATTTAAATCTTTCACAGAAACGCCATCCAGCTCATACGTTCCGGAAGTCGGCTGATCGAGACATCCTAAAATATTCAGAAAAGTAGATTTCCCGGAGCCACTGGTTCCCATGATCGTTACAAATTCTCCTTCATTGATCATTAAATTAATTCCCTTCAGCGCATGCACGATCTCGTCTCCCATTTTGAATTCGCGCTTCAGATTTTCTATATTGATGATTGGTTTCATTCCTTCGTCGTTTAAGGTTTAAGGTTTTTTGTTGAAAAGTTTCAATCATTAATTTCCTGGAGGTGGACCTTGATTTGAACTTGATTTTTTATTATTGTTACTCGGTCTTTTCGGCATAAACGGACTGTTTTCCGATTGAGATTTCGTCACTGCTTCTTGCTGTTCATCCAATGAAGTTAAAATCTGTTCATTTCCTTCCAAACCATTTTGAATCTGAACATTTACGCCGTCATTGATACCAACTGTCACTAATTTTTGAGATAAAGTATTGTCTTTATTTTTAATCCATACATACTTTTCTTTGTTCTTCCCTGTTTTAATTTCAGGAATTTTCGTCATCAGTTCGTTTTGAAGATAATATTTCTGTAAAGTTTCAGCATCCGGGCTAAAACTAATGGCTCCCGCCGGAATTGTATTAATATTTTTAAGTTCCTGCGTAAAAATGGTTATTGTTGCGGTCAATCCAGGTTTTAATTTCTGTTCAGAATTATCGGCATCTATAATCACGGTATACGTTACCACATTAGATTCCGTAGTTGCTGCTAATCTCACCTGACGAACCTTTCCGTTAAATTCCTCCTGAGGAAAAGCATCAACGGTAAACGTCACACGTTGCCCCACTTCCACACCACCTATATCAGCTTCATCTACATTGGCTTCCACCTGCATTTTTGTGATATCTTTAGCAATGGTAAACAACGTCGGTGTCGTCATACTTGCCGCTACCGTTTGTCCCTCTTCCACTTCACGGCTTAGGATAATTCCGTCAATCGGCGCATAAATATTGGCATAACTTAGGTTCGTTTTTGCTTGTGCTAATGCTGTTTGTTTTTGGCTTACCGTTTGTTGAGAGTTTTTAACCTGATAAGCCGCCTGTTCGTAATCTGCCTTACTAATAACCCCTGCTTTAAACATACTGTTTTGACGGTTATAATTTTGCTGATAGTAATTAAGCTCATTCAAAGCCGCATTATACTGAGCCATTGCATTATTTACAGACTCCTGAAGGTTTGTTTTGTCTAATTCTGCCAAAAGCTGTCCTTTTTTAACCTGAGAATTATAATCCACATAAATATGATTGATAATCCCTGAAACCTGTGTTCCCACTTCCACCTGATCTACAGGTTCTACGGTTCCTGTTGCTGTTACCGAAGTGGTAATGTTTTGCTTGGTCATTTTCACCGTCTGAACAGAAATTTTAGGATCTTCTTTTTGCGTAAAATATCTGTAAGCAAAAACCACAGCAATCACTATAATTAAAGTAATAGCAGAATTTTTAAAGTATTTTTTATATTTCGGATTCATTTTGATAATATTTTATTCTGTTATTTTAGTTTACTGTTAAAGTTTTTCCCTGATAAAAATTCAAAAGCTGCGTGTATAAAACAGCCATATATTTTGACTGTAAATACGTTTGTTCATTCGTTAAATAAGTATTTCTGCTCACAGACAATTCCGTTGTCGTTAACCCTCCGAATTCAAACTTCTTGTTGGCCAAATCGTAAGCAAGTTTTGCATTGTCTCTTGCCACTTTTGAAGATTTTTGCTGAGCCTGATTGGCGATAGCATTTTGCCAAGCCGTTTCAATGCTGGAATACAATGTTTTGCCTGCACTTATTTTATCTAATTGATTTTGTTCAATATCAACTTTTACCAATTTTACATTCATGTCATTCTGTTTTTTAGAAAAAATGGGAATGTTTAAGGATAAACCAACCGATTTGTTGAAATTGTTTTTCACCTGATTAAAATAACTGTAATCCTGAGTGCTTGTAAATCCCGTATTCAGGCCTGCTGTTGCCGAAAGTGTCGGTAGATAACCTGCTTTCGTAATCGCTAAAGCTTTATTTAAAATTTCATTTTGATAATCATAGATCTTTAAATCCGGAAGATTTTCAGAAGCTTGGGCAAAAACCTGTTGCTTATCCGGAATTGTTTCCTCCAAATCCGTAAGATTTATTTTTTCAATTTGAAAATCAACAGTCGGATCGAGTTCCAGAAGCTGTTTTAATTTTAAAACCTGCTGATTATAAAGATTTTCATTATTCACCACC
>DKLU01000327.1 GCA_002455915.1 Chryseobacterium sp. UBA6632 | reverse complement strand
TCATTGGGTTGCGCTAAGACAGAAAAAGATTCTCTTTTATCTCCCGCTTTACCAATCGCCTGTATTTTATAATAATTAGAGGGCGCCAGACTTTTTGTAATAATACTTCTTGTAGTTACAGGAAGTTTGTTTTTAATGACTTTGTAGGTATTCTGCAAGTCGGTTTCCGAATGAAGAAGTTCGAATGAAGCAATATCTTTTTCCGCTTCTTTGGGAAATTCCCATTCCAGCTTAATATTTTCATTTTCATCGATGATAAAATCTGAAATCCTCGGTGTTGCTTCAAGACTTTTCTTGCCCGCTCCGGAAACAATATCAGAATAAGGACCATAATCTCCAAAGATGGTTTTCCCTCGGATACGATAACTGAATTTAGCACTATTTTGAGCCAATGAATCCACAAAAGTCATTCCCTGAGTCTGTCTTCCGTCATTATCATTCATGTTCATCACCGGAAGGTCTCCTAATGATTTAAAGTTTCCTCCATCCTGAGATTTTTCAACGTAATAAGCAGTATACGTATCTCTTAGCTGCAAGTACTCCCACGAAAGCGTAACTGTTTTATCTTTAAATATCCCTATAAAATCTAATGGCTTCGGAAGATCATGAGTTGATGAAACTGCAGCCAAAGCATCGCCTTTTTGCACCAGCAGCGATCCCGCTGAAGTGTTGATGCTTACCGTATAAAGATACCTTTCATTAGATTTCACCTGAGTATCCGTATACGCCCAGCCTGCCAGTTTTGCCACCTCAAAATCAAGATCTGCAGCCATTAAGGCATACGCAAATCGTTGCTCTACTTCCTGAGATTTATTAACTATACCTTCCAATTTTCCTTGCTTCTCGCCCATTTCCACTTCGAAGCTATCTCCGAAAAGCGATTGAGCCACGATGGCGGCATTATCATTTTTCTCAACAATTTTCTTCCATTCATTTTCTGAGGCAGGTTTGAAAGTGCCAAGGTCTTTTTCTTCTGCTTTCGGAAGAACTTTTCCGTCTCTGGAAAGTGTGAATCTTTTTAAAGAGAATCCTATTGTATTCGCTTTTTGCCAGGCTATAGGTTCATCTACCGCCCACCGTAATGAAATGCGGTCTTTTTTACCATCAACTTTCAGACGGATATGAGGAATAATCGTTTTGTCTTTATCCTTCTCTTGTCCCCATAATAAATTACAAGAAAACAAGAGCAGCATTAATAAATATTTATTCAAAGTGTATTGTGTTTTAAAATTCATGTGTGTTTAGCTTTGGTTATCAGTTTTTTATCATAGTTTATTCCTAACGTATTACAGTTAAAATTTTATAGAAATATTCATTACTTTTAATTATCTTTTTCAGAGTACTAATTTTATTTAGAGTCTTTCACACAGCATTCTAATTCTTTTATCTGTTTTGAAATTGACTCAACTAAATTTTTCATTTGTTCTTCCTGTTTTGAGTCTAACAAGCTCTGATTTTTCAAAGAATTTATTAAATTATCATTTTGAAGAATTAACTTAGATTGTAACCCTTTTAATGTCGTATAATTATCCCTTGTAATACTTTTAGATTGTTCACTTTGATCTAATATTTTAGTCATTTTTTCTATTAGGTCAGAAACATCATCATTTGATTTTTCTTCCTTCAAATTGTTTAATTTTTCAACCTCTTTAGTATTAGTATTTAAAGCATCATTTTTTTCCTTTGCCATTCCTTCAAAAACAGGTTTCATATCTCCCAAAGTGTAACCATTGGCGTATAATTTTTTCACTATTCTATCTGCTATTTTATCTGCAGGTAAAGGGAAAAATTCTAGTTTTTGAAAGTTCATCCCGTTTTTAGCAGCCATTGGGATTTCTTTATTATCATAGGTATAAATTTTCAATCCTTTGTCTTCGTTTGTCATATCGCTGTCTGAGCACTGCAATTTTGCAATAAGTATTTTATTAAGATCAAAAACACGGTATTCCAAATATTTATCCATCATAGAACTACTTGAAAATTGAGATTGTGAAGCGTCTATATTTGTTCTTGTAAGGAATCCTATTATTTCTCCTTTATCATTTTTAATATTTCCATTAATGTCTACCGACGTACCAAGAGCATCTTCGCTTTTAGCTTCAGTTTTTTGTGAAGTAATACCATTTTTTCTTGCATCTGAAAGAGAACGGTCTTCATTAGTAAAAAACTCGTTTACTTTGGCTTCATTGATACCATCTTTTGTGATGAGACCATTGGCTATTGCATTTTGTACAATTAACTTCCCCATGCTTAGGGTGAAGGTTCCTTCGATATGATTCGCTTCTTTTACATGTCCGTTGGTTCCTGTATATTCTACCCATCCATTATCTGACTGTGTACCAATGGTTCTTCCGTTAATAAGAGTAGCATCAAACTGTAATTTACCGTTCATATCACTAAACTTATAAAGCCTACCCTTATCATCTACTTTGGCAACAGCTTTATTGTCCAGTAGCAACTCTCCTTTTTTAATTTTTATTTCCTGAGAGTACGCGGAAATACTTACGAATACTGCCGTAATGGCCAATAATTTTGTTTTCATCATTTGAATTGTTTTTTAATTTATGTTGTTTAACTATTTACTTGCTAAAATCTATTCCAAAATATACCCCACAAATTCATCCACTCTATCATAAGGAATACCGGTATGTGGTGATTTAATTACTAATGTATTCCAAGGTCTCCACTCATCAGAAAGGATTGTATTAGTTATCTTATAATGTTCTAAAATTCCTTCAACAAAATAGTCTTTCAACGGCATTTTCAATACTCTTTCAACACCATCTTTTATAAGAACTATTTTATATTCCAATTCATTTTTATCATTAATATGAAAAGTAAATACCCCATTATCCCAAGAACTCAAATATTCTAATTCATCATCATTATCATATTGAGTCGGCAGTAAATTATTATTTTTTTCAAACTCAAATATCATAGACATCATTCTTTCATTTGCCCATTGAAAAAATACATTAGCATAATCAAATAAATCTTGATGTTCTTTACCCATGTCCCACCAATATTTATCGGAAAAAGTACCATCATTATTAATCTCTATTCTTACATGATTAAATTTTTGTTTAGAATCCTTAAGTTCTTCATACCTTTCTGCCATTTCTCTTACAACATTTCTTATAGGTTTATTAGAAACTAATGACTCTACGTACCTATTATCTTTCTCATATTGAACAATAAAATTATAACTCCCCTGTAAAGTAAATATGTAGTCGACAATTAATTTATCATATTCGAATTCTTTATAATACT
>DKLU01000218.1 GCA_002455915.1 Chryseobacterium sp. UBA6632 | reverse complement strand
AAAGACACTGTTTTTGTAAGTATTGATGATAATCTAGGAACTATTACAGGAAAAATGGCAACAAAAAATAGTGAAAAAGACAGCAATAAGGGCGATTTGTCAGGATTTAAATCTGGCGATACGCTCAAGTTGACTTACGAATTTGCAGCAGAAGGAACTACAGGAAATAAAAATGACATCTATTTTCTTCAGACAAAAGACGGTTTGGTTGAAGGAATCGGACAAAGAGATACTGAAACAGGAACGAAATATGTGAGCGAGAAAAAGATAAGATATGCCGGAGGAAATAATTTAAAATCAGCTGATTGCAAAATAGTTGCAAAAGCATTAAAATAAAATTTAAATTATTCTCTAAATATAGGTATAATTTGTATGATATTTGTTGCAATAGGTTTACACACTTATCAATAACAAATATTATTAAGAACTATGCAAACTTTAAATTTTAAACCATTTGATTGAAGGAATTAAGAAAATTCTTCAGGAAAATTAAAATATTCAAAAAGAAAAACAGCCTATTTTTAGGCTGTTTTTTAATTTATTATAATTCATTTTTAATAATTTCAATAAAATCATTAATAGGTTCATCACCTGTATTCCAGGAAGTTATTAAACGAATAGCTGAAAATTCTGAATCTATTTTTTTCCAAATATAAAAGTCAAATTTTTCGGATAGTTTTTGAATTAAATCATTACTTAAAATCGGAAAAATCTGGTTGGTATACGTATCGGAAAGAAACTGAATTCCTTTTTCCTTCATTACATTTTTAATTTTCATTGCCTGTTGATTCGCATGTTTTGCCAGATCAAAGTAAAGATCATTTTTCATCAATTCTAAAAATTGAATTCCTAGTAATCTTCCTTTTGCCAAAAGCGCTCCCTTTTGTTTGATATTAAAAGCAAAATCCTGTTGAAGTTCCTGATTATTAATGATAATTGCTTCTCCGATCAATGCTCCGTTTTTCGTTCCGCCTAAATAGAAAACATCCGTAAGTTCTGCTACTTTTTCTAAGGTAAGATCGTTGATTTCTGCCTTTAAACCATGTCCCAATCTCGCGCCATCCATAAATAAATACAACTTATTTTCTTTACAAAAAGCCGAAAGTTCTTCTAATTCTTTCAATGTGTAAATCGTTCCCAACTCTGTAGAATTAGAAATATAGACTAGTTTAGGCATTACCTGATGAGGAACATTTCGATGATTTTCCAAAACGGGAATAATATCGTCGGGAGTTAGTTTTCCGTCTTCTTTTTCTATCCCTAAAATTTTATGCCCGGTTGCTTCAATAGCTCCAGTCTCATTATTCAAAATATGTCCGGTAGCCGCAGAAATTGCACATTGATAAGGTCTTAAGATAGAAGAAATTACAATTAAATTAGCCTGAGTTCCGCCTGAAACAAAATAAATTTCAGAATGAGGACTTTTCATTTTTTCTTTGATCAAATCTTTAGCCTTTAGAGAATATTCATCTTCTCCGTAACCTGCCTGCTGATCAAGATTATGCTGTAAAAGTGCCTGTAAAATAGTAGGATGACAACCTTCTGAATAGTCGTTTTTGAATGAAAATTTCATACTGTAAAATTAAAAAAACTTAAAATAACAAGAGCAGATTATTCATATTATTTTGTTAGATTTGTAATGAAAATCATCTAACATTTTGAAAACAACATTAACAGAAGAAAACTATCTTAAGGCTCTGTTTCATTTGGTAGACAATGAAAGTAAGGTAACAATTAACGAACTCAGTAAATTTTTATCCGTAAAAATGCCGAGCGTTAATAATATGATGAAGAAATTTGCAGACAAAGGCTGGGTGGTTTACGAAACCTATAAACCTCTGATTGTCACCGAAAAAGGAAGACGAGAAGCAGCTTTGGTTGTAAGAAAGCACCGATTAACCGAGATGTTTTTGGTGAAAAAAATGAATTTCGGCTGGGAAAATGTACATGAAATTGCGGAACAGCTGGAACACGTACACTCCACTATTTTCTTTGATAAGATGGATGAAATTCTTGATCATCCGAAATTTGACCCTCATGGCGAACCTATTCCTGATAAAGACGGAAATATTATTGCCCAGGATCTTCAAAAATTAAGTACCTGTGAACTGAACGAAACCGTTATTTTTGCTTCTGTCACGCTGTCTGATGATGCTTTTTTAAATTATTTAACGGAAAGAAATTTACTGCTGAATAAGAAAATTAAGATCGTTAAAATAGAAAACTTCGACAAATCTATTACGGTGGAAGTTGATGGAAAACAGGAAGTTTTAAGCAAAAAAGCGACAGAAAAAATATTGGTTAAAAAATAAACTTCACTAAATTTTTTCAGTAACTTCTTTCACTTTCTTTGTTTTTTACTCAACAAAAATACGGTGGAAATAATGAAAATACTTCCGATCCAATCTATGGTTGTGAAAGAAACATTGAGCCAAAGAACCGCTAAAACCGTTGCAGATAAAGGTTCTACAGAAGCCAAAAGACTTGTTTTTTGTCCGCCAATGATCTGAACTGCCTGAAGATAAGCATAAAAAGGCACGAGAGTTCCAAAGATCACAATAAATATCGTGTACCAATAGGTTTGCACGTCCCAAATCCCATCAATAACCCAAGGAGCTTTCACAAAACTGAAGACAAAACCGCCGCAGAACATTCCCCATCCGATGATGAGTGAAGGTTTGTATTTTGACAATAATTTGACGGGTTGTAAAGTGTAAATTGCCAACGCCACCGCTGAAGCGATACCAAATAATAATGCGGTAAGGGAGATTGAAAGACTGCTGAGATTTCCATGGGTAACCAATAAAACTGTACCTGCAACGGCTGAAATTATGGCAATCATCTCTAAAAATACGGGCAATTTTTTATTTTTAAAAGCTAAATAAATAGCAATCATCACCGGTCCTGAGTATTGTAAAACTGTTGCTGTAGCAGCATTTGAATGTTTTATTGCTGCAAAATAAGTATATTGAACCGCAAGCATTCCTGCAATACTGAAAATAATTAACTGAATTGTATCTTTTTTATTTTTCCAGATTTCAAATAAGTTTTGCTTTTCACTAAACTTTGCAAATAGTAGTAAACAAAATCCAGAAATCAGCATTCGCATGGTGATCATCCATTCAATATTTATTCCCCTCTGTTGAAATAAAAACTGTCCGAATGTTCCGGAAACTCCCCAAAGTAAAGCGGCTAAAACAGCTAATAAGAAACCTTTTAAAATATTCGTCTGCATAAACTTGATAATTGTTTTGCAAAAATGCATCAAAAATAGGTTGCTTTTTAATGAAATTTGGGTAATAATTTGCAATTTTGTTTCATTATTAAACATAATTGCGAATGAAAAATTTAGATCACTTGGATGTTTTGATTCTTGAAATCCTTCAAAAAGACAATATGACTCCGCAAAGAGATATTGGAGATAAGATCGGATTATCTGCTGCTGCTGTTCAAAGGCGAATAAAAAAAATGCGGGAAACCGGAATTATTAAAGCTGATGTTTCAGTTATTGATACAGAAAAAATTAAATATTCTATAACTCTTTTAGTTGAAATTTTTCTTGAAAGTGATAAAATTGATCTTATTGACCAAGCAAGACAAGTTTTCAATGCTACACCTGAAGTTCAGCAATGTTATTATGTGACGGGAGAATCTGATTTTATGCTGGTTATTATTGTTCCTTCAATGAAAGATTATGAACAGCTTACACGCAAAATATTTTACAGCAATGAAAATATTAAGCATTTCAGGACATTGGTTTCTATGGATACGATAAAATCGAATTTAGAAATTCCGTTGCATATTCTTTCTCAGTTGGAATAAATCAAACCATTAAAATTACATTAATGGTTTGATTCAAAAATTTATTTTAAGCTGTTTCTCAAAATTTCAGAAACTTTTTCAATCTCGTCTATCGTATTAAAATAATGTGGAGACAATCGTACGATTCCATTAATATTTTTATTGGTAAAATCAATTAATGCTGAATTTTTATAAGTTACCGAAAAGAATATATTATTTTCTTTCAACACTTTTTGGATGTTTTCTAAATTTCCGTCGGGTCCAGAAAAAGTAATAATACTGCTTAAATGATTTCCCAGATCCCAAATCTGGAAACCACTTTCTCTAAGATTATTTCTTAGTTTTTCCGACAAATTTTTATTATAATTTTCAATTTGTTCTAAACCAATTTGGTTTGCATACTTTATCGCCTGCGTAAAACCAAACAGTGAAGCGTAAGATATTTCCCAATGTTCAAATCTTTTTGCAGTTTTAAACAATTCATAATCATCAAATTCAGACCAATGAGCACCTCTCATATCCAATAATAAAGGGGCATAATTTTGCTCCAAAACTTTGTCTGAAACATATAAAAATCCCGTTCCTCTAGGACCTCTCATAAATTTTCGGCCAGTTGCTGTAAGGAAATCACAACCTATTTTTTCGATATCAACCTCCATTTGACCAACAGATTGGCAAGCATCAACCAAATATAAAACATCATATTGCTTACAAATTTTTCCGACCGCTTCCACATTCTGAATCAATCCGGAATTGGTAGGAATATGTGTAACAGCGACTAATATAGGCTGATGTTTTTTAATTAAATTTTCAAGATCTTCCAAATCCAGTTCATTATCTGAAAGATTTTTCGTTCTGACGATTTTTACATTTAATTTTTTCTGAAGAGAAATAAATGTGATTTGGTTAGAAATATAATCATCAACAGTAGTAATAATAACATCTCCTTCGTTGAAAATGATGCTCGACAAAGCCTTTGCATAAGCATCCGTAGCGCTTGTTGCAAAAGCAATATTTGAAGATTTAGCATTGATCAGTTTAGCTGTTTCTTCATAAAATTCTTCCAAAAGCGCTTCATTTTTTACTGCAACAACATATCCTCCCGTTTGCTCTTCCTGCTGTAAATAATCAATCATTGAATCGACAACAACTTTAGGCATTAATGAAGAACCCGCATTGTTTAGAAATATTTTCCCGTCTTCCAACCCTCTGATGTCTTGTCTTATTTTATCTAAGTTCATTTTTATGATTTTTTTCTCTCGCGGATTTTGCAAATTAAGCAGATCTTTTAGTTATTTTATGACAATCAATTTGATATAAAAAATCTACAAAAGCTGCGAGCTATATTTTAAAACAATTTTATACAAAAAATCCCGAATATTGCGTATCGGGATTTATATTTTTCAAAAATTATTTTTTAGTCTAAAACACTCCAACCTCTCTTAGGATTGTTATTGTTTGAAACTTCCTGTTCATTAACAATGATATTTTCTTTTCGCTGACCGATATAATCCAATTCGCTCAGTTTAGAGAAAATGATTTCTAAACTTCTCAACATCTGCTGAATATATAAAAGTGGCTCGCCACAATTATGATGATCGTAATTGGTTTCAGCGACAATAGAAAGCTGATTCAGTAACGTATGAGGTGCAATCTCGCTCCATTCTAAACTATAATTCAACATTTCTTCTAATTCTGCTGGAATCAAAACTTGAGTGGAATTGTATAAGCGAAGTGCCAGTTTGGCAAAAGATTCGATCAAAAATACAGGCGGTTGATAAGGCGTAATATTTCTGAACTGGAAATACATATCTCCAAAAGTTGTCACCAATGTATTACACAAAAACTTAACGTTTTGTGCCAAAGCCGTATTTTGATTTTTGTGTGAAGCCTTCTGAATGATTTTGAAAGCATATTGCTGCAAATTTCCAATCGATTTTGCAAAATTATTGTAGTAATCAAGCAATGCCGGATGACTCTGAATCGAAGTACAAGGCGGAATAAAATTTGAATCTACCTGAGCAATATTGCCTTTTAAATCTACCTTTCCGATAATCAGATAATTACCTCCGGAATAACTGCTGTTCAGAGAAGTTACGGGAAGCAATTCAATATGATGATTGGGCTGAGCATTCGGATGACGTGGCGGAATTTCCTCAGGATCGATATCTCCGAAAGGCACTTTATCAAACGGATTGACCGAAATTAAAATATAATAATCCCCGTCGGCCTGTTCTTCATGCATCGATTTAGCCAAAGACTTTACACTCACTCTCCTATCGTTCAGTTCAATTCTGTAGCCTGCCAAAGTAACTGCGCTGCAATGCTTTATAACGAGCTGAACATCATTGGTTGCGGTATTATGAACATCAAATATCGTTCGGTCTGTAAACTCTTGCGAAAGAGGTAAAAGTCCGTAATTGTATGTGGTAATTCCTAATGAATTAGAATCTCTGATGGTATCAATTAAAAAATTATCCTGATCGTTCAGGTGTCGCTGGGAAACCTTCATCCCGTCTACCCAATTGATGGCAAAATGTTTAATGGGCTGTATCATAGTAAATATTTTTTGTTGTGTGATTTTATGGTTTTCTTACTCCTTCTTCTTCGTGCTGGATCACTCTTTTACAAATCACCACTTCATTTTCTGAAATGCCGTTTGTTGAAATATCCTGATCAAAATCTATATATTTTCTAAAGCTGAAAAATGATTTTTTGGTATAAAAAATCCAGTAATAAGGTTCCCTTTCTTGATCCGAAAGATGAATCACCGAATTGGGGTTTTTATGATTATAATCGTCTACCACTCTGTAAAACCAATCTCCGAAAGTAACGCCTGTTGGTAATGTTTTGGCTTTAATTCTGAATCGGTTTGCATCTTCAAGGTTTTTGCTTAATTCAACATTCAAAACCATTAAACGGTCGAAATCTGCCCCTTCAAAATCGGGCAATTTCTGATCCGGAGAATATCTCCAAGTTTTGTAAATATCAAACGGAATGCTGATAAACTGAATATAGCAATAGTAAAAAAACATCGGAACCAGAAAAATCAGCATGCTTGTTGCTGCCATGATCGGATATCCCATTCCTCTGCTCATCCATTCAAAAATAAGATAGAAAAGATAGCCTCCGAAAGCAATACAGGTTATGGAAAGGATGGATTCAAACAAAATACTCATTCCCAGAGAATCAATATGTTTTCTGAAAAACCGATGCAATAAATTAACATGAATAATCCCCAAAATAAGGTAAATGATCTGCGAAATTAGATACCAATAAGGATTAAAAAGATTCCCGGCAAACCCAAAAATTCCGGGAATAGCCAAACATAAACTGCAAAGCAGAAAATAAATAATAATGGTCTTGATTCTAATGGCAGGCTTATTTCTTCTGATAATTCCTAAAATTACCATCATGATTACTGCAAATAAAGGCATTAAAATATACCTAAAAAAGATTCCTTTTACTGAAGAAATTTCCATTTGTTTCTTTTCAAATTAATATTTTGTTGGTGATTGTAAATATACTAAAATATTTTACAGAAATGTAGAGTATCCAAGGCGGTTGGCGTTTCTTTCATCATCTTCTAATGCAAATGAATATTCTTGCTTTTCGGTAATGAAATTTTCCTCCACATCTACACTTACGGGTAAAAAATAATCATATAAAGTTTGTAAAATCTTTCTGAATGGGTTTCCGTGAATGTATTTTTTCATTTCATGATACGGAATCGGCCCTATATTCACGACCCAATTTCTTTGTCCATCCATATGTCTTCCACTTGGAATATAAGTTACCCCTAATCTTGAATTGCCCAATAACATAGAATCGTCTTCTTCTTCAATATTATCAATCACATTCGGAGCGAAAGTAACTTCTACCGGAACCTGTAAAAAAGCGCTCATACATCTTTCAAACCATCTTTTATCACCTCTTATCTGATGAAAAAAAGGTAAAATATGGATAAAAATATAGGCATTCTGTTTATCCAGCATATCAACCAAAGGCCAAAGTTCACTTACAGTTTCCAGTAAAGCATCGGTATCGCTGGCAATATCAAAATCAAATTCTTTAAGCAAAGCGCTGATTTCGGTGAAAAATATTTCTAGTTCAAACGGCTTGAAAAACTTTCTTGCATCTTCTTCTACTTTTTTCTGTTTACGGATTTCGCGGACAACCGTTTCTACATTTTTCCGCGATGTTCCTAAAGAAGGTGGATGGAAAAGCCCTTCCGGAAGGTAATCGTAAATACCTTCTCGATACGTTTCTAGCGTAAAAACTTCTTCATCAAAACCTAGATAATTACTGGAAATACTTTTGATATCCTTTAAATAAGCACGATCGTTGATGCCAATTCTTTCAATGAATATATTGCTTACCGCACGATGGTACTTTAAAAGGTTTACGGCTACAGCTTCAGCTTTGAAGTCTGTCTGCAGCTTATTGTAATGCATGTCTACAATATTATTCTCATACATAGTGTTTGCTGTGATTTTGGGCTTGTAAAAATAATATATCTCAAATGATTGAAAAAAATATTTTTTCAATTAATTTTATTCTAAAAATACTAATTTATCAGCATTAAAAAGAATAATTTTCATCAATATCCGTAAAAATACGGAAATTTAGGTATGAACTTTAATTTAAAACTCATGAAATGATATATTTAAATCTAATTTTAAGATTTAGTTAAATTTATAAATCCTTATTTTGATATTAATCTAAACCTTAAATTAACTGTATCTTTGCATCCAGAAAATGTTATTTTTATCATGAAAAGTATTTATTCTAAAGTGCTGGTTTTAGCATTCATGGCATCTTCACTTTATTCTTATGCGTGGGGATTAACGGGGCACAGAGTTATTGCAGAGATCGCAGAAAACCACCTTTCCGGAAAGGCAAGAAGAGAGATCAAGAAAATTATGGGGAAAGAGCGTCTTGCTTATTGGGCAAACTGGCCGGATTTCATAAAGTCTGATACCACAGGCGTTTGGAAGCAGGCTTCAGCTTGGCATTATGTAAATATCGATCCTCAAACCGATTTTAAAGCTTTTGAGAAAAATCTGGAAGCTCAGGCTGGTCCGAGTTTGTACACACAGGTTAAAACTTTATCGAGCCAGATTAAAGATCCTAAAACTTCTGAAAAAGACAGAAAGATTGCATTGATTTTCCTTATTCATATTATGGGAGATTTGGCGCAACCTTTACACGTAGGAAGATCTGAAGATTTAGGCGGAAACAAAATTAACGTGACTTATTTTGGAGATAAAACAAATTTGCACTCAGTTTGGGATGGGAAATTGGTAGATTCTCAAAAATACAGCTATACAGAGTATGCTAAATTATTGGATATTAAATCTGATAATGAAGTAAAACAAATTCAGACAGGAACAGTTGAAGATTGGTTATATGATTCTCATAAAATTGCCAACAAAATCTATGCACAAACTCCTGACGGTTCTAAATTGTCTTATGATTATCAGTACAAATTCAACGATACCATGGAAAGACAACTTCTTTACGGAGGGTTGAGACTGGCGAAATTGTTGAATGATTTGTTTTAGAATGATTAACAACTCATCAATATTATAATGAGATTATTTTTGTATTTGCGAAAATAAATAATTAGCAAACTGAATATAAACTCGCAGATAATAAATAATTTTCCCTAGCAATAATTGTTAGGGAATATTATTTTATAAATCATTCAAAACCTCCAAAATATTTCGATAAATAAAATCCAATTCTTCCGACGTAATGCAATATGGCGGAACAAGATACATTACATTTCCCAAAGGACGCATGATAATTCCTCTTTTTAAGAATTCATTGTATATAATTTTTCCAATTTCATTAAAATAAGAAGTTTGTTTATCATTTTTTATTTCCCACGCTAAAATTGTTCCCGTTTGTCTTACGTTTTCAACCTTTGAATGTTGCTGTAATGTTTTGGAAAAATTTAAATGTTTTTCACTGATTAAATTAATATTATTTAAAGTTTCTTCTTTCAACAAAAGTTCCATACTCGCCAAAGCTGCCGTACAAGCCAACGGATTTGCGGTAAAAGAATGCCCGTGAAATAAGGTTTTATATTTATCATCCGACAAAAAAGCTTCGAAAATCTGATGAGTTGAAGTTGTAATTCCCATTGGCATCGTTCCGCCTGTTAAACCTTTCGAAAAACACATAATATCAGGATTTTCTGATAGATAATTGGCTGCAAATAATTTCCCCGTTCTGCCGAATCCTGTAAAAACTTCGTCCTGAATCATTAAAATTCCCTGCTCTTTGCAAAATTTCATCAATATTGATAAATCATCCGCATGATGCATCAACATTCCTGCAGCTCCTTGAATCAAAGGTTCATAGATAAAACAGGTAATTTCCTCCGAATGATTTTTAATAATTGATTTTAAATCATCAAGATTTTCCGAAGTCGGTGTATCAATGAAAATCACTTCAAAAAGCATTTCGCCAAAAGGTTTTGTCCAGACACTTCTCCCGCTCACAGACATTGCTCCGAAAGTATCGCCATGATAAGCATCTTTAAAAGCCAGAATTTTCGTCTTTTCTTTTCCTTGATTATGCCAAAACTGAATGCACATTTTCAAAGCAACTTCAACTGCTGTGGAACCGTTATCGGAATAGAAAACTTTCTCCTGATTACCGGGCAAAAGTTTCAACAAATTTTCCGAAAGCTGAATGGCTGGTTCATGAGTAAACCCGGCAAAAATAACCTGCTCCAACGTCTTCAATTGCTCAGAAACCCGTTGTGCAATGTACGGATTTGCGTGTCCGTGAAGCGTTACCCACCATGAAGAAACCGCGTCAATATATTGTTTTCCTTCATCATTAAAAAGATAAATCCCTTTTCCTTTTACAATCGGAATTGCATCTTCCGCCTTCTTCATTTGCGTGTAAGGATGCCAATTGACGGCTCTGTCGCGCTCTTGTAAAGTCATAATGATAGTATTATTTGTGTCAATTGTGAATAGTCAATTCGCTTTGCTCGTCAATTTTAAAAATTCACGATTAACCATTCACAATTCACCTTTTTAGCACATTGTTTTTTCTCTTTTCATCGGTTTCAATCCTAAAGTCTGCAGCATTTGCATATCTTCCGAAACTCCCGGATTTGGCGTTACCAAAAGGGTTTCTCTTTCTCCCGTAAAGATCGAGTTTGCTCCTGCCATGAAACACCAACCTTGTTCAAATTCAGTCATTTCAATTCTTCCTGCGCTCAAACGAACCATCGATGAAGGCATGATAATTCTTGCTGTTGCAATCATTCTCACCATTTTCCAAGTGTTCGTTTTTTCGTTGTCCTGAAGAGGCGTTCCTTCTACTCTAGCCAATGCGTTGATGGGAACAGATTCCGGATGTTTTGGCATCGTTGATAACGTTAAAAGCATCGAAATTCTGTCTGCATTGGTTTCTCCAAGACCGATAATTCCTCCTGAACAAACGGTAATTCCCGCTTTTCTTACATTATTGATAGTATTAATTCTATTATCAAAGGTTCTTGTCGAAATAATCTCTTCATAATATTGCTCCGAAGTATCCAAATTATGATTATAAGCATATAAACCAGCTTCTTGAAGGCGAATTGCTTGTTCTTCCGTCAACATTCCCAACGTACAGCAAACCTCCATTCCAAGGTCATTCACTCCTTTTACCATATCGATAACTCGGTCAAAGTCACGATTATTACGTACTTCTCGCCAAGCTGCAGCCATGCAAAAACGCGACGAACCATTGTCTTTTGCCTTTTGAGCATGTGCAATAACCTGTTCCGTCGGAAGCAATGCCTGAACTTTGATATTGGTGTGATAACGAGCCGCTTGTCCGCAATACGAACAATCTTCGGGACAACCTCCGGTCTTTATGGAAAGCAAAGTCGACATCTGAACTTCCTCTGGATTGTGCCATTCGCGGTGAACGGTTGCTGCTTTATAGATTAATTCAAGAAGCGGAAGATTGTAGATTTCTTCGATTTCTTGTTTCGTCCAATCATTTCTCAATTTTGTTGTATCTCTCATCTATTTTCTAATTGTTTTGTAATACTTTCTATATTTTCTTTTGTAATGTTTTTGATATCCGGAATTCTAATAATTTTCGTTTCTGATTGAATATTTTCGCAAATAATTCTTTCAGTATCAAATGGAAAATATCCATTAAGAATTAAATATTGTAGTTTTATTTTTCTTTGATTTAAGGCTAAAATCGATAATAAAGTATGGTTGATGCAACCTAAATAATTCCTCACGACCAAAGCGACAGGAATATTTAATTTTTCGATTAAATCAATAATAAATTCATTGTCATTTAAAGGAACCATCAATCCTCCTGCTCCTTCTACTATTAAATTTTTTTGAGTTTCAGGAAGTTTGAATTCATTTAAATTAACTGTAATTCCTTGTTCTTCTGCCGATTGATGCGGAGAAGCTGCCAATTGAAATCTATAGGTTTCTGGATAACAAACTGTATTTTCTCCAACCCAGCTTTTGATTTTCATACTATCAGAAAAATCCAAATCTCCGGATTGAACGGGTTTCCAATAATCTGCATTAAAATATTTCGTTAAAACTGCCGAACAAACGGTTTTCCCTACTTCTGTTCCGATTCCGGTTACAAATAATTTCATGTAAATTTTTTAATGATATTCGTTAATTGTATAATTTCTTCTTCCGTATTAAAACTATGCAGACAAATCCTCAATCGTTCCGTTCCTTCCTTAACCGTTGGACTAAAAACAGCATAAGTCAAAAATCCATTTTCAAATAAAACCTCTTTTAAAGTTCTTAATTGATGATTGTCAGGAATAATAATCGCCTGAATCGGACTGTTTTCAGAAGAGGGACTTTTCAAATTTTGATCACGAAAAATTTTAATATTTTCCTGAAGTTTGATTGATAATTCTTTATTTGTATTTAAAAAATGATATCCTTCTTGAATGCTCATCCAAAGAAAATCATGCGCTGAAGTTGAATAGATAAAAGGTGATGCGAAGTTTATTAGATAAGATTTGATTAAATCATTCGTTAAAATCGCTGCGCCATGAGTTCCCAGAGCTTTTCCATAAGTAATAACTGTCGCTAAAACTTTATTTTGAAGTTGGAATTTATCTACCAAACCATATTCAAAAATGCCAAAAGCATGAGCTTCGTCGACAATTAAATTCGCGTTATATTTTTCCGTGATTTCAGCAATTTCATTAATGGGAGCAAGATCTCCATCCATGGAATACAGGCTTTCAATGACAACATAACAAAGTCCGTTTTGCTTTTTTAAAATCCTTTCTAAATTCTCAACATCATTATGCTTGAATTTCATTTTTTTAGTATTCGACATTTTACACGCATCATGTACAGAACGATGAATTTGTTCATCAACAATAATCGTATCATGACGAGTTGGAAGTGCTGAAAACAAAGCTAAGTTCGCATTATAACCCGATGGAAAAAGCAATGCAGATTCATATTGATGTTCTTTAGCAATAAATTCTTCGGTTTCAACTACAACAAAACTATTTCCGCTTATCAATCTTGAGCCTGTGCTTCCTTTTAGCAATTCAGGATTTTCTATGATTTTTTTTAATAATAAGTTTTGAAAATCTTCATTTCTTACTAATCCCAAATAATCATTAGAATAAAAATCTATTCCTTTCTGATTTTGCTTTAAAATTCTTAATGTACCGGTTTCTTTTCTTTTTTCTAAAGCTTCCTGAAAATGATAAAATTTATTCAGCATAATTTAATTGGAAAACTTCTTCAGAAATTGCATTGATCCATTGTTCATGAAGTTGTTTTTCAATATTTAAAATAACTTCAGCATGAACTTTCCAATCTTTCGAAAATTCATCTAATTGATTAATCATTTCCTCCAAATGCCCTTCTTCCTCCAAAATAATTGACTTAACCATAATTTTTGACGAAGTTTTTGTCAAAATATCCTGATACACCGGATACAATTCATCGGCACGAACTTCAATCGCATAAGTGACAAAAAGATAAGCTGCAAATTTTAATTCTTCTTTGTTTAATTTAAAATGTTGTTGAAGATATTTACAGGCTTTAATATCAAGAGCATGAAGATATTGTCGGGTTGCAATAGAAGCCAATAATTCATTACTTTCGTAAGTTTTGCATAATTCAGAAGCAATTTTTCCGATTTGTTTTTTCAGATAAAAAGCATGACGATGTTCTTCCGTTGCATGTTTTAATTGAATTAAACTAACTTTCGTGGGATGCTCGCAAGCAGAAATTTTTCTCGCTCCTGCATTTTCCATGAATGAAAGTGTATTCAGCCATTTTGCATGAGTTTTATTGTGATGAACAATTTTGTCTAAAAGATTGTAAAAATCCATTCTTTTTTATTTTGGTTCAAAAGTAGTATATTGCCGGATGGTTAAATGGTGCCAGTTTTAAGATTATGGATAGTCCGGTTGAAATTCCTTACCAAAGTTTCATTAAAATCGATAGAAATTCTGAGGTTTCTATTTACATGCAAATTTCAAATCAGTTGATTAATGCGATACAACGTGGTTTTTTGCCTTTCGGAACGAAACTTCCGGGAACGAGAGCTTTAAGCCAGATTTTGGAGGTTCACAGAAATACAATCGTTTCTGTTTATGATGAATTATTTGCTCAAGGTTGGGTAGAAAGCTTTCCCAATAAAGGAACTTTCGTTATTGGAAAAGATCAGGACAAGCCTTTAGAAATTAAAAATTTTGAGAAAAGGCATCTCGAAAATTATCCAAAAACAACCGGATTTTCTTTCAAAATGTCCAATATTTTGGATAATCCTTTCGAATATTCAAATTGTGAATATATTTTCAACGACGGAATACCTGATATTCGTTTAACCCAAATCGATCAGCATTCCAGAATTTACAGCTCTATTTTAAAAAGGAAAGCCCATAAAATCGGACAATACAATCAGGATGGAAGTGAATTTTTCAAGCAAAATCTTTCAAAATATCTAAATCTATCAAGAGGATTGCCTATTTCAAAGAATAATCTTTTGATTACAAGAAGCACGGAAATGAGTATTTATATTGTTTCTGAAATCCTTTTATCTCAAGGCGATACCGTTTTAGTAGGAGAATTAAGTTACTTTTCTGTCAATATGATTTTCCAAAAAGCAGGAGTTAAAATTCAATCCATTCCGATTGATGATGACGGACTCAACGTAGAGGAAGTCCGTAAAATCTGTGAAAATCAGAAAATCAGAATGCTGTATCTTACGCCGCATCACCACTACCCGACGACGGTTACATTGAGTGCTCAACGACGATTAGATCTTTTAAATCTCGCTAACGAATTCGGATTTATCATTTTAGAAGATGATTATGATTACGATTTTCATTACGACAAAAGCCCGATTCTTCCACTTGCAAGTGCCGATACCAACGGAATGGTTGTCTACATTGGATCTTTCGGAAAATCTCTTGCGCCGGGGTTTCGTACAGGGTTTATCGTTGCGCCTGAAAATCTGATGACCGAAATGCGAAAATACCTAGGAATTATTGATAGACAAGGAGATGTTTTGATGGAACATGTTTTGGGCGAAATGATTGCAGAAGGTGAAATCAACCGATATTTAAAGAAATCTTTGAAAATTTATCAGGAAAGACGTGATTATATTTCTTTATTATTGAATGAATATTTAGGAGAATGTATTGATTTTCAGAAACCTTCAGGCGGATTGGCCATTTGGGCAGAATGGAAAACTCCAATTAATCTAATGCAACTAAGCAGAGCTTGTGCAGATGATCATCTTTTTATCCCAAAAACATTACTGTATCAAAATAAAAATCTTACTGCGATGCGCTTAGGTTTTGGAAATCTAAATTTTGATGAAATGGAAAAAAGTATTCTTATTTTTTCAAAAAATGTAAACTTCTTAAAGTAATTTAAAGTTTACTAATTAATTTATTTAATATCAAGAGTTTATAATATAAATAAGTGAAAATATATTTCACCATTCTGTTCTTGAATCTAAATTAGGATTTATTTTTTATTAAAAATTATACAAAGTATTGATAAATTCATTATATTTGAAGCACGAAATAATTTTTTTTCATCATTTGT
>DKLU01000299.1 GCA_002455915.1 Chryseobacterium sp. UBA6632 | reverse complement strand
AATTCTTTAAGATTTTCGTTTGCATTTTCAGAATATTTAGCTTTAGAATTGATGAAAACATCTACATCAAAACCTTTCTGATAAAGCATTCTTGCAATGGCAAATCCATCACCTCCATTATTACCATTCCCACAGAAAACCGCAAAATTCCTATGGTTTTTACAGTTTTCAGAAATCCAGTTAACGCAGGCTAATGCTGCTCTTTCCATCAACTGTATTGAGAGAATTGGCTCATTATTAATTGTATACAAATCCCCCTTACGAATTTGCTCTGCCGTGAAAATTTTCATTATTAATTGTTTTACTAAATTTAATTATAATTATTCAATAAGTAAATTTTAAACCCAAAAAACTCATAAAATGTTGAATTTTAAAAATTGAAATTCCTACTTTTGTGTATAGACTAATTAAAAAAATATAAATTATGGGATTTGTAAAAGAATTTAAAGAATTTGCATTTAAAGGAAATGTGCTTGATCTTGCGGTTGCAGTGATCATTGGGGGCGCATTCGGAAAAATTGTTTCTTCTTTAGTAGAAGACGTTATTACTCCGTTGTTACTAAACCCTGCTTTGAAAGCTGCGGGTGCAGAAAACATTTCAAAATTATCGTGGAATGGTGTAACCTACGGAAATTTCCTTTCTGCGGTGATCAGCTTTTTATGTATCGCTATGGTGCTTTTCTGGTTGGTAAAAGGAGCTAGTAAGGTTATCAAAAAAGACGAAGCACCAGCTGCACCAGCCGGGCCAACTGAAGACCAAAAATTATTAATGGAAATCAGAGATTTGCTTAAAAATAAAAACAATATATAAAAAATAAAACCACCTCAAATCGAGGTGGTTTTTACTTTATCTTTAAAATCTTAGTTGATCTGTAAAATACTTGAGATCTGCTCTGCCAAAGAAAGCCCGATTCTATCCTGCGCTTCTAATGTAGATGCTCCTGTGTGCGGAGTTAAAGAGATTTTAGAATGATTCAGAATTTCTTTTGAAGGTGTTGGTTCGTTGATGAAAACATCCAATCCGGCGAATTTCACTTTTCCTGAATCCAAAGCTTCAATTAAAGCAACTTCGTCAATCACACCACCTCTTGAACAGTTTACAATCGCAACACCGTCTTTCATAATGTCGAATTCATTTTTCCCGATCATGTAACCGTCCTTCTGAGCCGGAACGTGAAGCGTGATAAAATCTGAATGTTTCAAAACATCCTGAAGCGGTTCTGTCTCAATATCAACATTGATGAACTGATTGTTGTAGAAAGTAACTTTAATACTCGCTCTTCCCACATTGCTATCTGCTGCAATTACTCGCATTCCAAGGCCTAAAGCAATTTTTGCCACTTCCTGCCCGATTCTTCCCATTCCCACAATACCGATCGTTTTTCCTTTCAATTCAATACCTGCAGCATATGCTTTTTTCAAACTTGCAAACTCAGTATCTCCTACCAAAGGCATTTTTCTGTTGGAATCCTGCAAAAATCTTGCACCAGAAAATAAGTGAGCGAAAACCAATTCAGCAACCGATTCTGAAGAAGCAGAAGGAGTATTAATGACATGAATTCCTTTTTCTCTTGCATAATCTACATCAATATTATCCATCCCTACGCCACCTCTACCGATGATCTCGATAGACGGACAGTTATCAATAATATCTTTTCTTACCTGCGTCGCACTACGTACCAAAATTGTACGAATCTGGTGCTCATTAATGTAATCTACCAAAGATTCCTGAGGAACTTTTGCTGTAATCACTTCAAATCCTTTCTCCGTTAATGCATCAATTCCAGATTGATCCAAACCATCGTTTGCTAAAACTTTCATAAAACTTTTTATCGATTTAAAAATTAAAAAGATTAAACAATTAAATAATTCCCGGGGTAAAAATTTAATCGTTTAATCTTTAAACTAAATTTTTTTATTCTTCTTCTTTAAATACTTCAATAGTAACTTGCTTTTCTACAAGGTCGGTAAATTTACCTTTGTATCTTGTGGCTCTTACCAGGTGATTATCAATCCAATGATAATTTCCACCTCTTGGTTTTCCGCACAATACACTGTGGTATTTGAAGCCATGTTTATCTAGCCAATCAATGGTAACTTGTTTTAAATTTTCAGTCCTGGAAGTGAAAAAACAAATCTGATGGCCTTCGTCATACCATCTGTTAATGGTTTCTAACGCGTCTGGAAAAGGCTCACAAGTAACCATTCTTTCCGGTTCTTCGTTGGGAACATCTTCTGTAATAGTTCCGTCAATATCGATTAAGTAATTCTTTACTCCGTCCTTCAGAATTGGACTAATGTGTTCTATGTACTCTAATTCCATCGTTAAAAATTGAGTTGCAAAGTTACGGCTTTTACATCGAATGAAGGCGTTAAACTTAGTTTAAATTTAATTTATGCTTTAAAAATTATTATTTAAGGAATAAAATCAACATGTTACCTATCGTTTTTATAATTTTAGTTAAAATTTTTTCTTTTTTCAAGGTCTTACTTATGACGATTTACATTTAAAACTTGATTTACTTATATTTGAATAACACATTTATAAAATATGAAAAGAACATTGGCTTTTGTTTTTGCGCTTTTAGGATGGTTTGCTTTAATTGCTCAGTATTGTTTAATGCTGAAAAATTCGGTGCTGAATTTTAATGAAATGACGATTCAGTTTTTCAGTTATTTTACGATTCTTACCAATTTAATGGTAGCTATTTATTTTACCAATCAGGCTTTCAAAAAATCAGATTCAGAAATAAAATCAGGCTTGCTTACCGCGATTACCATTTATATTGTGATTGTCGGAATGGTATATCAGGTTGCTTTACGATCGACATGGAATCCCACAGGTCTGCAGAGAATTGTAGACGAATTGCTGCACAGCATTATTCCTGTTTTAGTTATTATTTACTGGCACTTGTACGAAAACAAGAAAAATTTACAGTACAAACAAATGGCATTATGGGCAATTTATCCTTTATTCTATCTTTTTTACATCTTAATAAGAGGAAGTTTTTCCAAATTTTATCCTTATCCGTTTGTGAATGTAACTGAATTAGGTTTAAACAAAGTTTTTATTAATGCTTTTTTCATTTTAATTTTCTTTTTAGCATTATCTTTTTTATTTATTCGAATCGGGAAAGCTTCTAAAAAGTAAATTTTAGATTCATTCTTAAAAGCAATGATGTTTCACCAAAAATTTCCAAAATACATTTATTAAACTTACATTTGTAGAAATGGAAGAATTCGTAGTTTTAGTCAACCCTCAGGACAACGTTTTAGGCTTAATGGAAAAACAGCAGGCACACATCAATGGCGTGCTACATCGTGCTTTTTCCATATTTCTGTTTAATGAAAAAGGTGAAATGCTTTTACAGCAAAGAGCCAACGAAAAATATCACTCTCCATTGAAATGGACCAATGCGGTATGCTCTCATCCAAGAAATGGGGAAACGTATCTTGATGCTGCGAATCGAAGATTAAAAGAGGAATTGGGAATTGAAACCGAACTTTCAGAAAAATTCCATTTTATTTATAAAGCCAATGTTGGCGGTGGCTTGTGGGAACACGAGCTAGACCATGTTTTTGTAGGAAATTTCCATGCTGAATTTAATTTAAACAAAAATGAAGTGGCGGCCGTACGATATATTTCATTGGAAGATCTTGACCGAGAACTTG
>DKLU01000442.1:2328-10675 GCA_002455915.1 Chryseobacterium sp. UBA6632 | reverse complement strand
AATCCTACATTCAAACTGAAGTTGTTTGCCGTACCGTAATATTCTGTAGTATTTCCGAATTCAAAAGGATAATTCTGGAAATCATACTTTTGATACTGAATACCTGTGTATAATGAGAAATAATCATCCGGCCATTTCAATAATCTGTTTAGACCAACTGATGCCGAGAAGATATTTAATTTCTGAGAATTTCCGTAAACATCAGAATATTTTACTCTTGAGTTGTTTAAACTTACAGAAAGTGCCGTAGGTCTTGTTCCGAATAACCAAGGTTCTGTGAAAGATACTCCGTAGTTTTGGAAATACTGACCAGCTTGCGCCTGAATCGATAATGTTTGACCATCACCTTGAGGAACTGGTTTGAAATCTTTAAATTTCAAGAAATTTCTTAACGAGAAGTTGTTGAACGTTAATCCCAAAGTACCGATGAAACTGTTACCACCGTAACCTGCCTGCAACTGAACCTGAGAAGAACCTTTCTCTACCAATTTCCAATTGATATCTACCGTATTATCCTGCTGATTTGGCTGAATATCCTGACCTACCTGTTGTGGATCAAAGAACTGCATACCTGCTAAATCAAAGTATGTTCTTTTAATATCACTTTTAGCAAAAAGACTTCCCGGCTTGGTTCTCAAAGCTCTAAGGATAACGTGGTCATGTGTTGTTACGTTACCTTGCCAAGTTACTTTGTTCCAAGTTGCTTTTTCACCTTCAGTAATACGGATCTCAAGATTAATTTTATCTCCGTCTACAGATTTTTCAACCGGCGTTACGTTTGAGAAAAGGTAACCGTTGTTCATGTAGATAGATTTGATATCAGAATCATCCTCTTTACCACCGTCTTCACCAACTTTTTTGTTGAATCCTACTGCATCGTAAATATCACCTTTCTTATATCCTAAAAGTCTTTGTAAATATTCTGTAGAGAAAACGGTATTACCTGTAAATGTTACATCACCAATGTAATATTGTTTTCCTTCTTTTAGTTTAACATTGATTTCATAATTGTTTCTCTTGTTTCTCCAAACAGAATCTGAAACAACAATCGCATCTCTGTAACCCAAAGAGTTATAGTAATTAATTAAATTTTGCTTGTCTTCCTGATATTTATCTTCAATGAATTTTGAAGATTTCAGTATACCACCAATGCCAAATCTTTTTTGTTTAGTTTCTTTGAAAGCTTTGTTTCTAAGCTTTCTGTCTGTCACATTATCGTTACCTTCAAACTCGATATGATCGATTTTTACTCTTTTTCCTTTTTCTACATTAATCGTCCAGTCTACCAAGTTAGGATCTCCTGCATTCACTTTATCCTGAATGGTGATCTTAGCATCTGCAAAACCTTTCTTTACGTAATCTTTAGGAATATTTGTTTTAAGGCTTGAAACTAAGTTTTGAGTAATTTTAGTTCCAGGCTTTAAATTATTATCTTTTGCAAGTTTTTCGTTTTTAGATTTACCGATACCTTTTCCGGTAAACTTCACTTCTCCAAGTTCTTTCAAATCCTGAAGATAGAATCTCAGCACGATCGTTTCGCCTTCAATACTTTGCACATACACCTCTACTTCCGAAAAAGACTGAGTATCCCAAAGTTTTTTTACAGCATTGCTGATTTTTTGCCCCGGAATATCTACACTTTCTCCTTTAGATAAACCTGTAAATCTTAAGATTTGCGCCGGTGTGTATTTTTTCACCCCATCTACAACAATGTCCTTAAGAACATAAGTCCCTGTTTGGCTATCTGCGTGTACAGCAGCATTATTTACTTTTGTGCTGTCTTGTGGCGTTGCCTGTCCATAGAAATGTGCAGAAGCAGCAAACATAACGATGGGTAATAGTCTAAACTTCATTTTATCGTAGTCTTTCTTTTCTTAAAATTATTGGATTTTTACTTGTTCACCGGTAAGGCCGTATCTTCTTTCTTTGTTTTGATAGTTTACAATACATTGGAAGAAAATATCCTTACTGAAATCCGGCCATAGAACATCTAAAAACTGCAGTTCAGCGTAAGCGATTTGCCAAAGTAGGAAATTGCTGATTCTAACTTCACCACTTGTTCTGATAAGTAGATCAACAGGAGGAAAATCTTTTGTATAAAGATAGCTTTCAAATAATTTTTCATCTATATTTTCTACATCCACCTTGCCTTCTTTCACATCAGAACTTATATTTTTTACGGCATTCAGGATCTCATTTTGTGAGCCATAGCTAATTGCTAACACCAAATTGCCTTTTGTGTTTTCTTTTGTAAGTTCTACCACGCGTAATAATTGTTCTCTTACCAGCGTAGGTAATTTTTCTAAGTTACCAATCACATGCATTCTTAGCCCTTTGCTGAAGATCTCCTCTGCTTCCAACAATAGTGTTTCCACCAGCAAACTCATTAATGTGTTTACTTCTTCAGCAGGTCGACTCCAGTTTTCCGAAGAAAAAGTATAAAGAGTCAGATACGGAATATCAATTTCATTACAAGCATTAATGGCATTTCTTACTGCATTAATGGCATTCTTGTGACCAAAAGTTCTTTCTTCGCCACGAGATTTTGCCCATCTTCCGTTGCCATCCATAATGATGGCTACATGTTTTGGTAAATTCTCAGAATTTATTTTATCTTTAATCAACGACATATTTAATTAATCACAATAACACGGAGGTCTTCCGAAAGAATAAGTTAACCCTAAGCTAAGAGTATTTATCCAATCTTTGGAATTACTGTCTCCAACGTTTCTTCCATTTGTAAATTCAGCTTCTCTTTCTTTAGAAACAACGTAATAAGCACCCGACTGTAATAAAGATCCGTTGGTAGCAGGGTTTATAATATCTGCATTATAGTGAGACTTTACATCTTTAGAAAGTATCGTGCTATAATCTAACTGATCTGTAAGTGTATATCTAAATGTTGCTTCCGCAAAAATTCCCCAATTATGGTTAAACTTATATTTTAAACCTACTCCAAAAGGAATATGTACGGTTGTTTTTGTTCCTGTAGAATATTGTGCCGTAGTCACAAAATCTAATTCATTAATCGGAGCCTGTGCCACCCCGTCTGCATCTCTTCTAAAATCATGATTCAGCGTAGCTTTTGGGGCATCATATACCAAAGCACCGATACCTCCAAAAATATATGGGCTTACCATACTCACCTGCTCATTATTTATCGGCAAGAAGTTGTATTCAAATACCAAACTTCCTTCGTACACATCATTCTTTCCATAAGAGTTTCTGTGTCTTCTATAATCTTCCTTAGCAACTTTATCGCTAAACTGAATCTGGTTATACCCAAGATCTAATCTTACAGTTTGATAGGGATTAAAATTAAATCGATATAATATACCTCCATAAAACGGCACCCCCCAATCTGATGCTCTCCCTAAATCCAATGGCTTTTGTAAAAGATAATTCGTTTTTCCTATATCCCCAACTAGGTTACTCATACCTAGACGAACCCCTAGTTCGTTTCTTTGAGCTTTAACACTTACCACAGTTCCTAATGCGGCAAGGAAGCTAAACAATAATTTTCTATTCATAAAAGAATATGGATTTATGGTTATTTTAAAATTTAATTTTTGCAAATATAAAACATTTTTATATTAATGATAATCTTAATGTTTAGTTAAAAATAAACAAAAAAACATAATTTGTTATAAAGTAAACGACAAAGTAGCAAAAATATTCTTTTTTTAATAGAAATCATATACTCTGTATAAAACAAACCCCCATTAAATGAGGGCTTGTGCTTTTTATTTTCTGCCTAAGAGCATTTGTACTCTATTTCTGATTCTTATCAGGAATGGTTCTTTATAATTCTTATCTTCATCAAAATGGCCATAACCATAGCCATAACCGTAGCCATAACCATATCCGTAGCCATATCCCTGCTTCGTATTATAATCGTTGTAAACAAGCCCAAGATGCTCGATTTCGTTGTTATGATACTTTTCTGTAATCATTTTCAACATGTATTTTTCTGTGTATTCGTGACGAACAACGTAAATATTGGCATCAGAATATTTCATTAATTCATAAGAATCGGCAACCAAACCTACCGGCGGCGAGTCGATAATAATAAAATCATAAATCTCTTTAAGCTCTTCGATGAACTTAATATTTCTCTGGCTCATTAATAATTCTGATGGATTTGGAGGAATTGGCCCTGAAGTCGCCACATCCAGATTCGGAATATTGGTTTTGTTGATAATCTGGTCGATGCTTACTTCACCCGTCAGGTAATTCGAAATACCGTATTTATTATCAATTTTAAAATCTCCGAAAATCTTAGGTTTTCTAAGGTCCATCCCTAACAAAATGGTTCTTTTATCACTCAAACCAAGTACTGAAGCCAAGTTGATAGAAACATAAGTCTTTCCTTCCCCCCCAATGGAAGAAGTCACCAAGATAACTTTGCTCTTACCATTTTCATTCGAAAGAAACCTCACATTGGCTCGGACTCCCCTGAAGGCTTCCGAAACTGAAGATTTCGGCTGCTCCAACACCGTAAGCATATTTTCGTTATTATTGTTACCAATAACTCCCAACAAAGGAATTCTCGTTGCGCTAAGCAATTCTTTAATGTTTCTGATTTTATTGTCTAGCAATTCTCCGACTAGGATAAATAGCAGCGGTAAACATAATAAACCTCCGTAGATCCCCATCTTAGTAGCCTTTACATTAGGCCCGATTGGCCCTTGTCCTACATTTTTAGCAGGGTCAATTACCGAAATATCAGACTGATTGGTAGCCATTCTCATCTGTGTTTCGTTTTGTCTGCTCAATAAACTATTGTAGGTAGCTTCAATCATATTATATCCTCTCTCAGCATCAAGATATTTTCTCTGCTTTTCAGGATATGCAACTAAATCTGAATTAGCTTCTGAAACCTCTGTATTGATTTTATTAATCTCTTCGTAGAATTTCGCGTAATAATTTCTCAAAGAGCCGTTAGAAGCATATTTAGCATCATTTATAAGCCTGTCGATTTCCTTCATCGGCTCAGAGTTTGGCTTGTAAATAGAAGCCATCTCTCTTCTTTTAAGATACAAAGCTTTAAGCTCGGTAACAGATGCACTGAACAATCCATCCTCAAAACCGGCAGCATTTGTACTGATCATATTATCAAAATTCTGCGTTTCAAGATTTCTTTTAATTTGATTTAAAGAAGCCAATTTGCTTTCAAGATCTGCTTTTTTAGCCTCAAGATCTTTAATTTTAGTTAAAGATTTTTCATCTCTATCTTTAATATCATATAATTTTTCGGATGTTTTCAAATAATTAAGCACTGCAGCACTAGAATCAAGCTTTTTTCTGACATTATTTAGATTCCCCTGAAGATAATCTTCAGTATTCTTATCAACTGTATTTTTGTCAAGAAGTCTTTTCTTTTGAAGTTCATTTACCGATTTGTTCAGGAAATTCACCGTACCATTAAGATTAAAGCCTTTTTTGCTGATAATCATGATCGTTCCGATTTCCTTGTCAAATTCAATATTAATTGTAGAAACGATATCGTTTACCGTTTGGTTTACAGTACCTAACGTTACAATAATATTGTCTAGTTTCAGTTTTGGCGTCACCATATTCTGAACTAGTTTGAACCTTAAATTCGGAGAATTATACCATTCTCCTATTTTAATGATTTTATTAGCCGGTCTTGAAAAAGGATTTATGCTTTGATATCCCTCTGCTTCATAACTATATAAATTGGTTGACTGACCTTCTTCCGGCAAAACCACTTCATAAGTATTTTCGCTCTTAGGAATAAGCGTGATCGGATAATTTACCTGCTGAAGATGCTTCTTATCGATTTGTAAAAAAACCGGAGAATCATCTTTGTCCAGATAAGTAGATTTTATCACTCCTTTTGTAGAATAGTTTACAAAAAGATCAAGCTCTTTTACCAAAAATTCGTTGTGAGATCTTGATACCAACATTTTTTTCAGGAAAATACCATCCTGATTTCCATTTTGTCCCCAAATGAAGTTGATGGACTGGCTTGGCGTAAAATAACTCGCCGTATTGCTGGAAACACTTAAAGAAAGGTTGGATGAATATACATTCTGTGCATAGTATTTGCCATATACCCAAGATACGGCATAACCTATCAGCAGCATGAATGCAAACCAATACCAGTTTTTAAGAATTCTTCTTATAAAATGTTCAATATCAAATAAAGCAAAAGAGCCGTATTTTTCTTTGGCTTCCGTTTTTTCTACAGTAGCGTCTTTTCCTGGAATCATGATTAAAGCGTTTTAAATAGTAGATAAACAGTTGCCACCGCTGAAACTAAAGAAACTACTGTTGTTAAAGTTTGTGAAGGATCTTTTCCGAATCCGTTCAGGTTTTTAGCTCTGGTATTTAATAAAATTTCGTCTCCGTTTTGTACATAAAAATAAGGAGAGTTCATTACATCTTCACGGGTAAGATCAATTTGCGCAATTTTCACCCCTTCCGGCAATTTTCTGTGGATAACGATATTTTTTCTATCAACAGTTCTGTTCAAACCACCGTTAATGGCTAAAGCTTCAGTGATAGTAAGCGTATTTTTGTGGGCAACTTTTTCACCTGTAAGACCTGTTGTTTCAACGTCTCCTAAAATATAATAAGTAATACCGTCTGTATTTAACCTTACCTCAGATTTACCTTCCTGGAAGTTTTCATTAACCTTTTGCTGGATTTCCTGAGTAACATCTTCTATTGTTCTCCCTTCAGCTTTGATATAGCCAATTCCAAAAACATTGATATCCCCTTTAGAATCAACTTTTAGCCCGTTAAAGTAAAAATTAATATTTCCTCCTCTAGATCCTCCATTACCGCCGCCTCCTGCACCTATACCTCCGCCTCCTGCAGAACCTCCTGCAGCAGCATTATTAGTACCCGGAGCTACACTACTACCAGAAGTATTCAAAGAAGAATAAAACTGTGCAGCATCTCCTTTGGGAGTGGTAACAATATTAAGATTTAAAATATCATTTTTTGTAATTCTGTAAATAGGAACATTATAAGGAACAAGCCCTTCTTCATTAATAACGAGGGATTCATTAGGTTGCATATACCTCACATCTTTTGTTGTAACACAAGATGTTAATAGAAAAGGTGCTGCTAAAAATAAATACTTTAGGTTTTTCATCATATTTTTCAACGTTGTTTGCAAAAGTAAAAATTTAATTGGTTGTCTTCTTATTATTTTTGAAAAGATAAATAATATCAGGCAAATAAGCTCCCGCGAAGCCCAATAAAAGAATAATAAATAATAATAGATTTACATTTAAATGTCTGAAATAATACGCACTAGCGACTATAAAAAGATAATAACAAATAATATAAAAGCTAGATCGTCTATGCGTTAAATTCAGTTTCAATAATTTATGGTGAATGTGATTCTTATCTGCATCAAAAGGCGATTTTTTATTATACAATCTTATACAGATCACATTCAACGTATCTACAATAGGCAAAATTAAAATAGCAACCGCTACCGCCGGAGCAGATTGCAGGTGATATCTTGGGATATTTGGAAGTGCTTTATCTATAAAAATATCAATAAAACAAATAGATGTAAATGCCAATAAAAAACCTAATAACATAGATCCCGTATCGCCCATAAAGATCTTATTGGTTCTGTAATTTGATAAGTTATAGTATAAAAAGGCGAGCACAGCCCCAATAATAATCACGGAAAGAACTACCAACGGATAGTTATATTCCCCTAATCGATAATAGCTTATCCCAAAAAGAGCACTGCAAATAACAGAATAGCCACCGGCCAGCCCATCGATTCCATCAATCAAATTAAAAGCATTAATTAGGATAATAAACGTTACAATACTAAAGATAACGCTGATCCAATACGCCATTTGATATATACCGAAAATCCCGAAAAGGTTTCTTATTCTGATATCCGAACCAATGACGATAATTGCAGAAACAACAATTTGTGCCACCAACTTTTTATAAGCCCTCATCACCACAATATCATCCATCACACCAATGTATAGAAGAATTACCAACGAGGCAAAAAGAAATTTATACAGATCAAAAAGTTCGTAAGCAAAAATAGAAGTACAGATTCCTATCGAGTAAAATATGGCAATTCCGCCTAAATTAGGGATTTTTCTGATGTGAGAACTTCTGACACCAGGCTCATCCATTAGATTTTTTCTTCGGGAGATCTTTATAATTGTGGGAATCGAGAAAAAGGTAATTAGAAAAGATAATAAAAAGCCAAGCCCTATTTTCACATAGAAAATAGAAATACCTATCTCGCGCAAGAACAATTCAAAATTTTTCATTTTTTTTCTTATCAAGTACGTGTTTAAAATACCATAGATAATAAAATCTTCGTTGTTAA
>DKLU01000442.1:0-2252 GCA_002455915.1 Chryseobacterium sp. UBA6632 | reverse complement strand
TCGTTGTTAAGATTCTAAAGAAACCGAAACAATAGTACTTACATTTGTGTTAAATTATTTTTTTTATCAATTTTTTCTGCCCTGCAAAAAACAATAGATAAAATATCTTTTTTTTCAGAGGCAAATATAATAGATAATTTTTATCAAAACGACTATACTTCAATATATCTTTAATTTTAATATCTCTTTGCTTTAGAAAATCATCCAATTTATCAGACATTTCGTAAAATAACTCCTCATCTTTCACAAAGGCCAGATAGGCTAAAAAGGAATAAACTCCTTCAAAAATCTGAAAATTTTTCAGCTCCGATTTTTTATTTGAATATTGAGAATCTTTAAAAGCAATTTCCACATCTTCAATGGCTTTTAAAATATCTAAACCTCTTTCTGTGTGTGTTTTTGTAATAGAATCGGTGCGCTCCAGATATTGATAATGAAAATTCTGCGTCTGCGCAATTACATCACATTCAAGTAAAAGCTGCGGAATTAACTGAATATCTTCAAAATGAGCTCCTTTTTTAAATCTTTTTTCGCTAAAAAGTTCTTTTTTGAATAATTTATTACATGCAAAATAACTTAGATCCGAGAAAACAGAAAAGTTTTTATCCAAATCAATTTTCTCCGCCATGTTCGGGATTTGCGTCAGCTTTTGAGTTACATTTCCATTTTGATCAACCTTCTGAATATTGCAGATCACCATTTTAGACTGATGTTTTTCAGCAAGATTCACCATTTCTTCAAACATCGTTGGCGCCACATAGTCGTCACTGTCAACAAAACCAAGATAATTTCCGGTGGCTCTGTCAATTCCGAAATTTCTGGCATCGCTCAATCCGCCATTTTCTTTATTGAATGGTTTGATTTTTTCAGGATACTTTTGAGCGTATTCTTGAATAATTTGCTCAGAATTGTCTTTACTTCCATCATTTACCACCAAAATTTCCATATTTTGATGTGTCTGATTTAGTAATGAATCAAGACATTTTGCCAAATAATTTTCGACATTATAAACAGGAACAATGATGGAAACTTTTGAGGGAACGTTTGTCATACATTAAATTTTCGTCAGTCGTGCGTTGAGCCAGCCTTTTTTGGCTTCATCAAAATCTTTCCTCGAACAAGGAATACAATTTTCTATATTTTCATCATCACCAAAATACCAAAGATTGCTGAACGTATCGCGTTTGAAGGCATACTGCCTTTCATCCACCAAAACATAAAAAATCTCGTAATGTCTTTCTTTCGGATGAGATTGTTGAATATTGATACCTTCTATCAAATACCAAATCATTTGTGCCAAAAGCTGGTGATTTAATTGATTTTCAGAATAAATATTATAATTAAAAATACCTACAGATTTTAAATTTTCGCTTAAGCCAATTTCTTTCATATAAGCGCAAACTTCTCTTCGGTTTAACCCATTTACTTGTGGATTCATAGAAAAAGGCTCGCTGAAACTTTCAATCGCATCACAATTCACTGTTACCAGATCTGCTTTTCGAAAGAAAGGCTCTGTTTTTTCGGTAGAATTCATCATTTCTGCCAAACGGATGATATCAAACTCAACTTCTTTAATCAATCTCACAGAATCAATTTCATTCAAATGCTTTTGATACCCTAAATGATGATAATTTTTGATGGCAAAACTTTTCGAACCAAACATTTTACTTAAAAAAGTATGCTCGTTAATGACTTCACCCTGTTGAAGCGAAATAATATTGCTGATCTGAGTATAATTAATACTTTTCGTATGAAAATTTAACGCTGAAAAAAGCGAAAAAGCAAAATCATTAGAACCGCCAATCACCACCGGAATTGCTCTTTTATAATGACAAGCCGACAATACTTCCTGTAAAATATAGTGAGAATCCTGAACAGATTTTCCTGAAACCAGATCGCCCAGATCCACAATCGGGATTTCAAAATCCAGTTGTGACAATTTGTAAAATTCTTTTCTGATTCCCGTAAAATCCTGCACTTCTGCATCGCCATTTGCCCCTCTGTAATCCGAAACAAAGAGAAGCACAATACTGTCTTCCTTTATATGTTTCGAAATTCTGCTACCAATCTGCCAGCTTTCAGTTTTGAAATTTCTTGGTGAAATGATAAAATCTTCAAAATCCATTCTCTTACTTTACAATTTTTATAGAAACATCGTTAGGTATTTGCTTAGAAAACTCGGTTAACTGCGCTCTAAGCTTGTCGGCATCCTGTTTTTTTATCGCATAAAAAGTAACAGTAGGACCTCCGCA
>DKLU01000443.1:20198-20742 GCA_002455915.1 Chryseobacterium sp. UBA6632 | reverse complement strand
TAGCATTGAAATTATAACGCCAAGCAATGAAGATTAAATGTATTATTATAGACGATGAGCCGCTGGCGGTCAAATTGCTGGAAAATCATATTTCCAAGATCGGCGATCTTCAACTTGTGGCGACCGGAAATAATGCAATGGAAGCCTATAAAATCCTTCAAACTCATGAAGTGGATTTGATGTTTTTAGACATTCAGATGCCGAATTTAAACGGAATAGAATTTTCAAAATCATTGAAGAATAAACCTCAAACGATATTCACCACAGCGTTTCGTGATTATGCTTTAGATGGTTTTGAACTGGAAGCAATTGATTATTTGCTGAAGCCAATTACTTTTCAGCGATTTTTCCAATCGGTTGATCGGGTTCTCAGAAATAAGGCAAAAGATTATGACGAAGATTTTGTGATTGTTAAAGTGAATGGTTTTAATCAAAAAATAAAACTTAGCGAAATTATTTATTTTGAAAGTCAGGGCAATGATATTAAAATTGTTTTGAATGATGAAAATTTTTTGGCTTCAAAAATAGCCATTGCAGAATTGGC
>DKLU01000443.1:10150-20139 GCA_002455915.1 Chryseobacterium sp. UBA6632 | reverse complement strand
TAGCCATTGCAGAATTGGCTGATCGTTTAAAAGGTAAAGGTTTTGTGAGAATTCATCGTTCATTTATCATTAATTCTAAACGGGTAACTGCTGTTAATAATCATGAAGTTTTATTAGGTCAGTTTACGATTCCTGTTGGGAGAAGTTATAAAGATGAATTTGATGATTTTGTGAAAACTTTTTTTGAAAAACGTTTATTTTAAAGATTAAACCTCAGAAAACCGGAAACCTATCCCGTGCAGATTTTCAATCAGCACATTTTCTTCATTGGCAAATACTTTTCTTAATCTCGAAATAAAAACATCCAGACTTCTGCCCATAAAATAATCATCATCACCCCAAATTGCTTTCAAAATATCCTGTCTTTTGAGCACGGTATTTTTATTTTTTATAAAATACAGAAGCAGATCAGACTCCCTTTGGGTCAACGTTATGGTATTTTCCTGATCTTTTAAAGTATAATTTTTAGGATCAAAATCGTATTTTGAAACTTTATAAGTGGAAGGAAAAGATTCCGTTTTTTTAGATCTTTTTAGAAAAACTTCAATTTTTAAAATCAGCTCTTCAATGCTGAACGGTTTCACGATATAATCATCAGCACCAATTTTCAGGCCTTTTATCCGGTCTTCCTTCAATGTTTTTGCTGAAATAAAAATAATGGGAACTTCAGAATCTTTACTTCGGATCTGTTTTGCCACTTCAAAACCATTGATTTCGGGCATCATAATATCCAATAGACAAATGTCGAAGTCTTGTTTTTCAAAGGCTTCTAGAGCAGATTTTCCGTTCGAGTAATGATTGATTTCGTAATAATTTTCTAAGCTGTCCTGAATCAAAAAAGCAATTGTTTGATCATCTTCGGCATATAAAATTTTAGATTTTTCCATGAGTTGTGCATTAAAAATTAAGACGGGAAAAATAGAGTCGTGGTAATTCCCTGATCGCTGTTGTTTTCAACAGAAATTTTCCATTGATGTTGCTGAACAATTTTTTTGACATAAAATAATCCCAATCCGAAACCATTCACCTCATCACTTTTCTTCGTTTTCACGCGGTAAAATTTATCAAAAATATAAGGAAGATTCTTGGCAGGAATTCCCATTCCGTTGTCTTTAAACTTTAAATATAAGCCTTTTGAGTCTTTCAGTATAAAAATGTTGATTTCAGGCTTAGTTTCACAATATTTAATGGAGTTTTCCAAAATATTACAGATGATATTGTTAAAGTGAAATTCATCCGCCTGAATCGAAATATTTTCAGGAATATCAATAATAATCGTGGTATTTTCATTTTTTTGCTGAATATTTTCGGCAATGTCTTGAATGAAAGGAAATAACGTGATTTTTTGAGGCTTTAAGGATAATCCGGAAGCATCATTTTTCGCAATATTCAATATTTTTTCGATGTGGTCATTCAGCTTAAAACTTTGATTGATAATAATAGAGATGTAAGTCTGAAGCTTCGGATTTTCCTTCACTGATTCCTGTTTATTCAGCGCTTCTGAAGCCAAAAGAATGGATGATAAAGGCGTTTTGAATTCATGCGTCATATTATTAATAAAATCCCTTTGCAATTCCGAAAATTTCTTTTGTTGAATGATCGTATAAATGGAATAAACATAGACAATTAAGATAATAATCAACGCGAAAGTCAGTAAATACCAAAATCGTAATGAACTGATTAAATAAGTCGTCTTATCCGGAAAACTGATCGAAAAATAATAGACCAAATCTTTATGTTTCGGAAATTTAATCTCCTTATTTTTTTGATTTTTTTGGTTGGGAGAAACGTATTTTCCGTAAATCATCCTGTCGCTTCGGCAATTGTATAAAGCGTAAACATAATTGGTATTTATTTGAAAACGAGTGAATTCTGTTTTAAGATAATATTCTAAAACGGTAGGATGAATTTCATTATTTACATTCACTAGATAATAATCGTTGGAAATATTTTGCACCGGATTTTCTGTGAATGTTCCCTCACCAGACAGTTTTTCAACCACTTCCATCAAAGCGATATTCACCTTTTGATTGAACTTCTGATTCTCGATATTATAAGCCTGTTTCGTCCATAAAAGTTGCGCAATCAAGATTCCGACAATCGCCAGAAGTCCAAGAGTGATGATGATGTTGAGCCTTTTTATTTCCATTTCTGAGGCAATATTATTTAAAAAAATCTATTAATCCCGAGCATTAACAACTCGTTAACAAATGTTTGAAATCGTTTAACAATTTATGTCGAAGTTCGGCTTTACATTTGCTACAACAAGAAAAAACAATCGGTTTCAATAATTAAAATTTACACTTATGAAAAATTTAAAAATCACAGCATTGTTGGCTGTTTTAGCATTTTCTCCGTTTTATGCTAACGTAATTTCCGAAACGCCATCTTTTGCAAAGGTAATTGCTGATGCGATTAAATGGAACAAAGAATCGATCGATGTTGGAAATATTCCTCAAGGTAAACCAAAGTTGATTCGTTTTGAATTTACAAACACGACATCAAAACCCATTATTATTCAAAATGTTGCGCCATCTTGTGGATGTACAACGGCAGATTACACCAAAACTCCAATTCAACCTGGAAAAAAAGGATTTGTAGAAGCGAGTTACAATGCAGCAGCAGCGGGAGCGTTTATGAAAACAGTAAACGTTACAACAAGCGAGAGTAAAACTCCAAAAACTCTTTCTTTCAAAGGAGTGGTGATCTAATCTAAATTTTTAAATATTTACAGTTACAAGTTCAGGCTATCTCATTGAGGTAGCCTATTTTTTTGTTTCAATAAAAGAAAAGTATGTTAAATTTTTATTTACCCTTTTAAAATGATTAATTAGTATTTAATTAATCTAAAATTTCAGTTTTACCCCTACAAAAATTCATATAAGACAAAATATTTAAAATTTGAACAAGATTTAATTTTTATTTAATCTAAATAAATTTTATTTTTGCGCCATATCTCAAATAGTAGTGAAGATATTTAATCATAATCTGTAATAATACAGTTTAATCTTCTTAAACATTAAAAAACTTCGACTTAATTAATATGAATAAGACAGGTATTCTGGTGAGTGCTTTATGTGGCTTGATTTCGTTAAACGTTTCAGCAAAAAATACCACACAAAATAATTCTGAACCGACAAAAGACACCATTTCAACCCGACAAAAAACAATAGAAACTGTTGAGATTACAGGTCGTAGAGAACGTGGCTATAAAAACAGCAACACGTTCAGCGGCACAAAAACGAATACGGATTTGATGGATATTCCACAATCCATTAATTATGTTACGAAGGAAACGCTGGATGATCAGGCGGCTTTTAAAACAAGTGATGCGGTGAAGAATATCAGCGGGGTCAATCAGGCTTCCTATAATAATAATGATTTTGTGTTGAGAGGTTTCAGGGCTTCCAATACTTTGGTGAACGGACAAAGGATTTCTACAAGAGGCTGGGCGCAGAATCTTACGCCGTATGTGGAAAGAATTGAAGTTATCAAAGGGCCTGCATCTGCATTATTTGCAAATACCGACCCGGGTGGAACGATTAATACCGTTACTAAAAAACCATTGAAGGAAAATAGAAATTCAATTAATTTTTCTACAGGAAGTTTTAAAACAGTTCGAATTACAGGCGATTTTACAGGAGCGATGAACGAAAAAAAGAGCTTGCTTTATCGTTTGAATCTTGCATATCAGGACACTGAATCTTTCCGTATTCTTCAGGATCAGAAAGCGTTGGTGATTGCACCTTCGTTTTCTTTTATTCCGAATGAGAAGACCAGTGTAAATTTTGATTTTGTCTATCAAAATACCAACGGAAGATTAGACCGCGGACAGCCTATTTTCGGGGCAAGTCAAGGAACTGATCTGTACGCTGTACCAATTTCATTTGCCATTGGAAAGCGAAATGATTATCAGAAAGAAGCGAATATTTTTACCACCATTTCATTGCAGCATAAATTTAACGATCACCTCTCTTTCAATGCTTCTTATCTGCGATCGATGTATGATGAAGATCTTTTGGAACACCGTACCTCCAACAGTTTTGCAGTAGATGTTAACGGAAATGAAATCCCTACGTTAATGAGAATGCAGACAATCAGAAGGCTTCGTAAAAATTACATTGATAATATTTCAGCCTATTTCACTTTTGATTATAAAACGGGAGAGTTTACCCATAAAACGTTGGTGGGTTACGATCATATTCAGGAAACGTTTCCGGAAGGAAATTCTACCTATAACGCTTCGGGATTTTTATCGGCAGACGGAAAATCGGTTATTTCAAAATATGATCCGGCTCATCCTGAAAAATACATGATCGTCAATGGAATACCTGTCCCGAATGTTCCTTATTTTAATTTGGCAAATCCGGATTATTCTATTTCTGAAATTTCAAATTATATCAATGTGAGCCGCGCAGAAACGCCTTCCCGATATTTTTTACATGGTGTGTATATTCAGCAGCAGATTTCATGGCGAAAATGGAAAGCTTTATTAGGGATGAGACAGGAGTTTTATACCGATGTTCAGGGCTTCACAACGAATAATGAAAAGAATATTCAGCAAAAAGCGTTTACTCCAAGAATCGGAATTGTTTTTGAACCGACACAACAAATCAGTTTGTATGGAACGTATAACCAAGGATATCAACCGCAAAGTGCAGGAACAATCGGTAGTCCGGAAACTTTTGGAGGTCCTTTTGATCCTTTAAAAAGCAAAATGGTGGAAGTGGGTGCTAAGTTTGAATTTTTCCGCAAAATGCTTTCTGTGACCACAGCCGCTTATTATATCGAACAGAATAATATCTTAATTAATGCACTCGATCCGTCAAATCCTGATTTGTTGAGACAGGTTGGTCAGCAACAGGCAAAAGGAATAGAACTTGATATTAACGGGAGAATTCTTCCGAATTTAAGCATGACAGCGGCGTTTTCTTATAATCTGGCAAAAATTACAGAAAGTGATAATCCTGCAGAAATCGGAAGCATTATGCCAAATGCGCCTAAAAATCAAGGAAATGTCTGGATAAAATATAACTTTAAAAACGACACGGTTTTAAAAGGAATTGGGATTGCAGCAGGAGCCAACTACGCAAGCAAAAGATTTACCAACGAAACGATTCTTGAATTACCAGCATACACCGTTGCCAATGTAGGAATATATTATAATTTCGATAATTTCAAAATGGCTTTGAATGTCAACAATGTCTTTGATAAGATATATTGGGTGGGCGGTTTCAGCTATTCGAGATTATTTCCAGGAGCACCTCGTAATTATATGGTTTCGGTAGGGTATACTTTTTAATGGTTGATTGTTGATGGTTTTTAGTTGCTTGTTATGTAGGATAATGATCGTAAAGAGGCAAAATAATGACCGAGCCCTGAAAGGGCGAGTTACCTTAGAATAGGATGTCAATCCTATTTAACACAGGCAACAAAAAGCAAAATATCAAAAAAATCATCAAAAATTAAAATTATTCCAATCAAATGACTATATTTGCCCAGCAAAAAAAGAAAATGATAGTATCTAACTTAAAAAAGGCAAAGAAACAGTACTTACGTCAAACGTCGTGAGTCATTTTCCTTTGGTTAGAATCGAAATAAATCAGGAGCTTGTCATCACGACAGGCTCCTTTTTTTGTTTGAAATTTAAATTAATATTATAATCTATTTATGAAAGTATTGAAATTTGGGGGAACTTCAGTGGGAAGTCCGGAGAGAATCGAACAGCTATTGCCAATTATTAAATCTCAGGCGGCAGATAAACATTTGGTGGTTTTATCAGCAGTTTCCGGCACTACAAATGATTTGGTAACCTTATCTGAACTCTATGCAAGCAAAGACATCGAAGGTGCTTACAAACATATTGATGTGTTGTATGAAAAGTACAAAGTTTTTGTTAATCAGTTATTTAAAACAGAAGAAGGACTTTCGGAAGCTTTAGTTTTTATTGAAAAAATATTTGATCTTTTTTATCAATTTAAGAATAAGAATTTCACTTCAGATGCAGAACGAATTATCTTGGCTCAGGGCGAAATCATTTCCACGACCTTATTTCATTTACATTTAAAAGAAATCGAAATTCCTTCAACTTTATTATCGGCACTCGATTTTATGTTGGTGGATGAAGAACACGAACCGAACGTAGATTTCATCAGAGAAAATGCTAGCCTTGAAATGGCAAAATATCCTGAAGAAACGCTATTTATCACGCAAGGATATATCTGTAGAAACGCTCAGGGCGAGATCGATAATCTTAGAAGAGGAGGTTCAGATTACACGGCTTCATTGCTTGGCGCGGCTTTGCAGGTTGAAGAAATCCAGATCTGGACAGATATTGACGGTTTCCACAACAACGATCCGCGTTATGTTCCTAATACAAAACCAATTGCGCAACTGAATTTTGACGAAGCTGCCGAGTTATCATACTTCGGAGCAAAAATCCTTCACCCGCAAAGTGTTTTCCCTGCAAGAAAATATAATGTACCTGTGAGATTGCTGGATACAATGAATTTGAGTGCTTCGGGAACACTGATTTCTGGTGAAACAACCAACCAAAATCAAATTGTGGCCATCGCTGCAAAAGATGGGATTACGGCAATTCGTATTCAATCGTCGCGAATGTTGATGGCTTATGGATTTTTGAGAAAAGTTTTTGAAGTTTTCGAACGTTTCAAAACGCCAATCGATATGATTACGACTTCCGAAGTTGCGGTTTCATTAACGATCGATCAAACCGAATATCTTTCCGAAATCATCAAAGAATTAGAAGTGTTCTCGGCTGTTGAGATCGATGGCGAACAGTCTATCATCTGTATCGTCGGCGATTTCAGAGAAAATAATCATGGGCATGCAACCATCGTTTCAGAAGCGGTGAAGCATGTTCCGATCAGGATGATTTCTTACGGCGGAAGCGAAAATAATATCTCATTATTGGTTCCTTCCACTCATAAAATCGAAACATTAAGATCGCTGCACAACAGATTATTCTAAAATAAAATTTCAAAAGAGATTGTTCTACTTATGAATGATCTCTTTTTTATTTGAAACAATTTGACTACATAGAATTATCTTTTTAAGAAGCTTTTTCCCGCTATCCACTCATACTCCTCACGCCAAGCTCTCCAACGCTCAAACCCTAAAACTCTCCGACGCAAGTTCCGGGGTAACCGTTGCTATCGGGGCTAGGGTAGTAGTCACCTCATCATATCTAGTACAATATTCTCAAATTTTGTCATTCTTAAAGAATCTAAACCATAATTTTTCTAATCCTATATTGAGATCTCTACAGGATGACAAACTTTATGGTAAAGTTTCAATTAGGAAATTTTAAATAAATACATATTTAAAAATCAAGTAATTATCTGCAATTGATCATAATTAAAAAACTTTGTGAACTTTGCGTTCAAATCAACCATTATAAGTAAAAATATCACTTACATTTTGGGCAAATCCCACTCACAATAAAATTATAATCTTCAACAATAAATTCTTTCGGAATATCAATCTTCGGAACTGCATTTTCAATACACGTCACCGAATTACACTTTTTACAATTAAAATGCAGATGATTATGGTTGTGATGATCTTTTTCGCAGTCGTGGCATTTAGCATAATTTACCACACCGTCTATATTTACAATTTTATGAATTTTTCCTTCCTCTTCAAGACGGTCCAACACACGGTAAATCGTAACTCTATTGCATAAATTGGCCAGTTTCTCCTGAATATTATGATGGGATAAAGCCGTCTCAGAGTCGTTAATTAAATTCAATATTTCGGTTTTTGCCTGGGTATTTCTGGTTTGCTTCATGATTTTAATGCAACAAAGTTGCGATATAAAAATATTCTGTTTACTTTTGCAACAAAGTTACAATAAGAAAATTAAATCATCTATTTTATGAAGTCAAAAATTTTGGATGCAGTAGGCGTGTCAGCAGCGGTTTTATGTTTGATTCATTGCATTGTCTTTCCTTTATTAATGGTTATTCCCTTTGGGTTATCGCATAATCCGTATATCGATCTCGCTTTCCTTTTCATTGGAGCAGTCGTTGTTTGGCGAATCACGCGACAAATTAAATCAACTCGTTTAAAAGGTTTATTCTGGATCTCGATTATTTTAATTTCCATTTCCGTTTTTGCTGATTTGATCTTTGAAGTTCACCTTCCTTTAATCTACATCGGAGCTGCCGGACTGATTTCGGCGCACATCATCAACTTTAGAAATCACAAACATTAATTCAAAAAAATGACAATAAATAAACTACCGGTTACCGTGCTGAGCGGATTTTTAGGAGCCGGAAAAACAACTTTACTCAATCATATTCTTCACAAAAAAGAAGGACTGAAAGTCGCTGTGATCGTAAATGATATGAGTGAAATAAATATTGATGCACGATTGGTCGAAAGCCAAAATACATTATCGCGAACTGAAGAAAAACTCGTGGAAATGAGCAACGGATGCATCTGCTGTACGTTGAGAGAAGACCTGATGATTGAGGTCGAAAGACTCGCCAAAGAAAAACGTTTTGATTATCTTTTAATTGAAAGTACGGGAATTAGCGAACCTATTCCTGTGGCACAAACTTTTTCTTTTATTGATGAAGAAAACGGGATCGATCTTTCAAAATTCAGTTATGTCGATACGATGGTTACGGTGGTTGATTGCTTTAATTTTGAAAAAGATTTCGGAACAAACGAACTTTTGATGGATCGTCATCTTACCAATATGGAAGGCGATTATCGAACAATTGTGAATCTTTTGACCGATCAGATCGAATTTGCCAACATCATTATTCTTAATAAAACAGATCTTGTAGATGCAGATACTTTAGGATTTTTGAAAGCTGCTATTCAGAAATTAAATCCTGATGCTAAAATTATTCAGTCGGAATTTAGCAAAGTAAATCCTAAAGAAGTCCTTAATACCGGTCTTTTCGATTTTGATAAAGCACAGGCTTCCGCAGGTTGGCAAAAAGAAATTGAATCTGATCATCACACTCCGGAAACAGAAGAATACGGAATTGGTTCATTTGTTTTCAGAAATAACCGACCTTTTCATCCGCTTAGACTTTGGGAATACCTCAGCAAAAATTATCCTCAGGGTGCTTTAAGAGCAAAAGGTCTGTTCTGGCTGGCTTCAAGACCTCATGATGCATTGAATTTTTCTCAAGCCGGAGGTTCTTTCCGATTAGAAAAAGCCGGAGTTTGGTGGTGTAGCATGCCAATGAATCAAAGGGTTCAGTACGAATCGTTTATGGAAAATCAATCTTATATTGAAGAAAGGTGGGACAAAAATTGGGGCGATCGAATAAATGAACTGGTTTTTATTGGTCAGGATTTAGATAAAGAACAAATGTTACATGATTTGGAAAGTTGCCTTATCACTGAATTGGAAGCCAAAATGATGAAAGAAGGAAGAAGTTTTGAAGATCCTTTTCCTCAAAATATTTAGGATAAATTTCACAATTAATTAATGCAACTTAGTCTCATTAGTTGGTGTCTTCGCATTAACTTTGAACATTAGATTTTTATTATGGACAGACGTAAATTTTTAAAAGGATCGGCAATGCTATCCGGTTTATTGACTATAAATCCGCTTGATTTATTTGCCGGAAATGCCAAAGCTATTCCTTCAGACTCAAAAAAAGCTAAGAATATTATCTTCATGGTAAGCGACGGAATGAGTTTGGGAACGTTAAGCATGGCAGATCTTTATTCCAGAAACATTTTGGGGAAAACCAGCCATTGGATGAATCTGTACTATACCGGAAAAGTAAGCCGAGCTTTGATGGATACAGCATCTGCGAGTTCTATTGTGACCGATTCAGCGGCAGCAAGTTCAGCCTTTGGCGGTGGAGTAAGGGTAAAAAATGGAGTTTTGAATGTTGGAGCTAATGGTGAAAGATACGTTCCTATCTGGCAAAAATTTAAAAAAGCAGGAAAGAAGGCAGGTTGTGTGACAACGGTTACGATCACGCATGCAACGCCGG
>DKLU01000443.1:7857-10126 GCA_002455915.1 Chryseobacterium sp. UBA6632 | reverse complement strand
ATGCCGGCAGGTTTTTGTATTAATTCCGAGAGCAGAAATGCAGAGCCCGAAATCGCTGAAATGTATCTTGAACAGGGATTGGATGTAATGATGGGCGGTGGTGACGAATTTTTTAATCCCGAAAAAAGAACCGATCGTAAAGATGTTTACAATTCATACAAACAAAAAGGATATCAGGTTTTAAAAACTAAAACGGATCTTAAGAATGCTAAAAAAAACGGAAAGGTTTTAGGCGTTTTCAGTTCGGGAGCGTTGCCTTATACGGTTGATCGAAATAATTTGTCGGATCTTCAGGGAAGTCCAACTTTGGCAGAAATGGCGGGCGCGGCAATTGAGCAAATGAAAGATCATTCTGAAGGTTTCGTTCTTCAGGTGGAAGGCGGAAAGGTAGACTGGGCGGCTCATGCGAATGATATTTCAGCGTTAATTCATGATCAGCTGGCTTTTGATGAAGCGGTAAAAACAGTTTTAGATTTTGCTGAAAAAGATGGTGAAACGCTTGTCATCATTACAACAGATCACGGAAATGCCAATCCGGGAACGATCTATGGTCCAGATTCGACTTCAAAATTCAACAGTATTTCAAATTATAAATATTCGAATGAATATGTGTTGAATTCTATTAAATCAGATTTTAACCTTCAACAAATTAAAGACTGGATTTATGAAACCAACAAAATACGATTGAGCGATGAAGAAGGAAAACATTTGTTAGATTTTTATTTAGGCCTTGAAAAGCATGAATCGGGATTATACAATTACAAAAAATTGCCTTACAAAGCTTTCTCGGATATACAGCAGAAACATAATAATGTCGGCTGGATCAGCATGGATCATTCCGGAGATTATGTTGAGGTTGCGGCTTTTGGTCCCGGTAAGGAATTGTTGCCTTCTTTTGTGAAAAATACAGATTTACATCAATTATTGCTGAAAGCTTCAAAAATTTAATGTAAATAGAATACGAAATATTTAATCCTCTTATTTTGACTTGCCAGTTTTTATCAAGTCTAAATTTTTTTAAGCTTAAAAATTCTTTATACCGATCATTTTTAAAGCAGCAGTACTTAAATAAACATCCTGATCTACCAAAGATTCAACATTTGTAAAGGTTGAGCAAAGCCCGTCTTTTTTATTGAAAGACAACTCGATAGACTGATTGTATTTAGCCACAATTCTCACGACAGAATAGCCGTTGTATGCGACTTCAAAACCTTCAAACAAACATTTTTTTGCTGCTTTTTTGTATATATTATATTCTTCGAAAGCATTGTTTTCATCTTCACTTTCGATGGTATTATGTTTGATTGATTTCCAGCTCGAATAATTTTTAGGCTCTTTCAAAGGTTCTCCACTCTGATCCACAGGCACAAACATTCCTAACTGAAGATCTTTTTTCAGAAACTGTGCGTAATTGATCATTAATTTCAGGGTCTGCAAATCGGCATATCCTTCGTTAGAATAATAATCAATCACAAAAGTGGTCATAGGGATAAGCTTATAGAAAGCGTTATTCGGCATATTTCTCGTTCTTTTTTTAAAACGCAAATATACAGGTTTGTGATTTTGGAATATATCTAAATTAGGGGTTTGCCTTTCAACAAAATTTTAAAACAATCTAAAAACCGATTACTTTAAAATCATTACAGGTTTATTAATATTTTGATAAATAGCTTCTGTTACACTTCTATTCATTAAATAATACAGGAAACTATGTTTTCCGGGCAGTGCAGTAATTATATCGACAGGATGCTCGGCAACAAACGATGAAATTCCTTTAATCGTATTAGGATCTTGCGAATAATAAATATGTGTAGAAATATCTGCAAAATTGTTGAAAATATATTTTTCGAGTTCCTGTTGCTTTTCCTGATCTAGATTTTCGTCTTTTTGGTAAATATGAAGCAGGCTAAGCTTTAAATGATTGGTCTGAAGTCTTTCTTTAAATTTTGAAATTCTTTCCAGCTTTCCGATTTGCGTAATATCGCACGGAGCCAAAACGTTTTCAACCTTTGTATAACTGTGATTATTAGGAACAATTAATGTTCGAATCGGGCTCGTTCTGGCAATTTCCACGATGTTTTCTGAAACCAAACTATCGTCATTTTCATCATGTAAATCGGCTCCCAAAACAATCAGTTCAACAGACGGATTTTCCTTTATCGATTCGTTGATGGTTCGCAGAATAGATGATCTGCTTAAAACAGTCGAAACGGTAACATCGGGCGCAATTTCTTTCACAACCCAACTTAAATTTCGTAATAAAGTTTCC
>DKLU01000443.1:0-7784 GCA_002455915.1 Chryseobacterium sp. UBA6632 | reverse complement strand
TAAAGTTTCCGTATCTACTCGTACATTGTTAACATGATCTTCTGCAACCACAGAATACGGATCTGCGATATGAAGATAATCAAACATCGATTCATTAGAAACCATCAGCAAAATAATATGTTCATAAGCATATTGTTTTGCCCAGTTTGCGGCAAATTTTACAGCATTTTGGGTGGTTGCGCTTGCGTCTACGGGAATTAATATTGTTCTCATTTCAGTTGATTTTTATAGTTGATCGAGATTATTTGTCATTTTTTTGATGAGATCAAAAGCTTGTTTTACTTCACTTTTTTTCGCATCACCGGCGGCTTTTTTATATAATTCTAAAACCCACGGAAATATATTTTCCATGATCTTATTTCCCTTTTCGGTAAGATAAATCTTTTTATTTCTGCGGTCATTGGTATCTTCAATTCTTAAAACCAAATCGCGTTTTACCAAATTACTGATAAGATAGGTCACACTCGATTTATCTTTACTGATCTGGTTGGCGATTTCCTGCTGATTGATGCCGTCATTTCCTCGCCAGATCAAGCCCAATATCTCCAGCATTTCGTAAGAAAAACTAGGATCATGTTCATTGATTTTTTCCTGTATTTTCTGCCGAAATTTAGTTTTCATTTCGGTCATGGCAAAACCAAGACTCAGAGCCAGCTCGTTGATATTGTCTTTTTCGTTTACCATTTTCTATGATCTAGATTATATCTTTCTTCTATCAAATATAATAAAATTAGTTTGAATTAAAACTAATAAGAAATATGATGAATAATAATGTATTCAATTAAAATAAATTCCTTAAAATATGTTTTATTGTTTATTTTATTTATTAAATTTAATTTTATGATTAATATTTTGATGCCACAATAAGCTAAATATTAATTTTATCTAAACCTAAAGGCATGTTTTTTGGATCATATTTTCATGAAAACTATAAAAAATTTACTCATGAAAGCAACGATTTTTACAATTATCCTTGCGGTTATTCCGTACAGTATTTTCGGGCAAGTCGGAATAAACACTGCTAATCCAGCAGCGACTCTCGACGTAAATGGCACGCTGAAAATCAGACAAACTCCTACGGCGGCGGCTTTGCCAGGCTATCAAATTTTAGCATCCAACCAAAATCCGGGAGGCGATTTTCTTGTTTCTCAGATTCCTCCGCAAACTATTATTGATGCTGCTGTAACTGCGGTGAATACATCGGGTACGACTAATACTTCAATGTATGCTGCCAAAAAAACAGCCGGAATTAGCTTATTAAGTTTAGGACTGTTCCCGACAGGGTTTAGAGCGGTTAATTTCCTTAATTCAGAAAGAACAGTAGGCAGCGCAGCTTTATTTTCAGACACCGATAATACGTATACCATACCGTCTAACGGCACATATGCTTTAGGGTTTACTTTCAGATATGGTACAGGTTTACAGGCAGAAATTCTCGCCAATACACCGGGAATAGGAATAACGCGAACCCGATCGGGAATAGCTACTTTAATAGATTCCAGAGCATTCAGCGGAGCGAATTTGGTTCTTTTGAATTTAACAATTTCGGAAACGAGTATTAATTCAGTGTACACATTTCAGGCGGGCGACAAAATTTCCTTTGGGCTTACAGGTTCTAATGCGCTGTCTGTGGGTTTATTAGGGTCTAGTATCGCTTCTTTCTATATCTATAAGGTTTCAAATTAAGGCAAAAAATTATATCAACTTATTTTAGCATATTGAAAATTAAGCCTCCAATACGGAGGTTTTTGTTATATAATTAAGATTCCCTTAAAATTAATTTCCCTTTCTGATTATATTTTGAATCTATTCAAACGTAAAATCTTCCAAAATAATCTTTGTTAGAGTGATTATCATTAAATTTGTTCTGAAACTGAAAATCAATGTTTGAAATTTTCCTAAAATACCTTACCGACAAAATAGAACTTTCTAATGAGGAGATACAATTAATAGAATCTGTTTGCAAACTGAAAAAACTCCGCAAGAAACAATTTCTTTGTCAGGAAGGAGACATTTGGCATTACAATGCTTTTATTTGCAGAGGTTTGGTGAAAACTTTTTCCATCGCTGAAAACGGAACAGAACACATCATCAACTTCGCTCCCGAAAATTATTGGACAGGCGACCGTGAAAGTTTAATCAATGGAACTCCGTCTCGTTTGAATATCGACGCTATCGAACCTACAGAATTGATTTTAATTGAAAAAGCAGATTTTGAGAAGCTTTGCGCAGAAATTCCTCAACTGAACCAAAGGGTCAATCAGATTATTCAGAAGAGTTTTATTGTTTCTCAAGGGAGAATTTTGGCCAATATCAGTTTTACGGCAGAAGAAAAATATCAGAATTTCCTTGAAAAGTATCCTCATATTGTCAATCGTATTCCGCAACATATGATTGCATCTTATATCGGAATTACTCCCGAAACCCTTACCAGACTGCGTAGAAATATGGTTAAGAAATAAAACACTTCATTTTCATTGACATTTGTTTGCTTTTTTTTCAAGCTTTTGTCAATGGAAGAAGGCTACTGAATGTTGGAAATTTGCTTCATACAATAACAACAAAAAATGATCACAATGAGCAATTTAAAAAAACAAATCAAAGCCAACGCAACAGCAGTAGCAAGTGCACTTTTATTATCAACAGCTGTTTCAAACACTTCAGCGCAGAAAAAAACAGGGATTCTTGGAATCGACCACGTGGGAATCAACGTTCCTAATATGAAACAGGCAGTTAATTTCTTCACAGACGTTTTGGGATTTTCAGCAGTTACAACTTTAGGTCCGATTCCTTTGGATGATGCTTGGAAAAAGAACAATCATATGAATGCGAAAACTGGTCCCGTAACCATCAAAATGGTAAAAGCAGGAACAGGGGCCAACATCGAATTATTCGAATATCAAGACAACAAAGGAAGTTCTCAACAACCCGGAGGAGACGATATCGGAGCGAGTCACATTGCTTTTTACACCAATGATATCAGCAAAAGTGTAGCGTATCTTAAAAGCAAAGGCGTTCAATTTTTAGGAGAACCGTTTTTGATGCCATCGGGAGATACAGAAGGCGAAACTTGGGTTTATTTTGTAACACCTTGGGGTTCTAAAATGGAATTGGTTTCTTACCCGAACGGAAAAGGCTATGAGAAAAAAAGTCCGGCAACAATTTTATGGTCACCGAAAGATGCAGTAAAAACTCAAAATGAAAAATCAGATGTCAAACCGCTTTCCGAGGCAGAAATTAAATCTTTGGTAGAAGGACATTTAGCAATCTGGAACGAGAGAGACCTTAAAAAACGTGAAGCTTTAATGTCAAAAATCTATGCAGATGATATTGAAATGGTGGACAGTCATTTTATCGCAGTCGGTCATAAAGAAATCAATGGTTTTGTGGATGGATTGCAGCAGAAAAGTCCGAATTCTAAATTTTCTCACATCAAAGCGATAGACATCAATCACAACATTGCAAGACTGTACTGGCAAAACGGAACTCCCGAAAAACCAGATGCTGTAACAGGAATGGATTTATTCGTTTTTGAAAACGGAAAAGCTGTGAAACTATATGTTTTTGTAGACAACAAAAATTAAATTCTCTCATTTCTTAATAAACTCAATATTTATTTTTTGACGCAAAGATTTTATTTAAAGATTTAATTATTTAAGTGAGCAAAGAAAAATCCACAAGTTGATTTGATTAAGCTGTGTTTTCAAGCTTCGCGAAGCAAATTTTATTTGCCTTTGCCCTCTAAAAATAATGGATAAAGTTGAATTAAAACTTTGCGTTTAAAAAAATAGAACAATAAAAATTTCAATCAAACTCAATCTTTAACATTTAAAATAAAACAATATGAAAGCATCAGTAATCAATCAAAATTCAGCCAACGAAACATTAATCCGCGAATTGTACAGAATCGCTGAAGTTCAGGATTCAAAAGGATTTGCAGAACTTTTTGCAGAAGACGGATATTTCTGGGATGTATCTTCCGGAACCAAATATTACGGTGAAGATATTGGGAAACCTGTGGATATTTTTGCTACCGCATTTCCGGATATGCACAGAGAATTGTACGAATTATACGTCTTGGAAGATGAAAACACAGTTATCGTAGAATTGTCATTGAACGGAACGCATAACGGATCACTTCAATTGGCTTCCGGAACTTTGGAACCGACCGGAAAAACCATCGAAGTGCCTTGTTGTGACGTCTTCAAAATTGAAAACGGAAAAGTAAAATCATTCCACTGTTATAATGCAGGAACGATACTTTTAGGTCAATTAGGCGTTTTTTAAATAAACCAATCAAGGCAAATGATTATTCGCATTTGCCTTGATTTAAAACATAAAATCAAATGAAAAATATATTAGAACTACTGAACTGGAGATACGCCCCAAAAAAAATGACGGGCGAAAAAATCTCCTCAGAAAAAATCAACAACATATTGGAAGCAGCTCATTTGGCGCCTTCAGGAATTGGATTACAACCTTACGAAATCATCGTCATCAGTAATCCCGAAATCAAAAAGAAAATATTGCCTATCGCAATGAACCAGCCTCAAATTGTAGAATCATCGCATCTTTTGGTTTTCGCAGTTTGGGATGAATATTCTAAAGAAAGAATTGATAATGTATTCGATTATCTGGCAGAAAAACGCAATGTAGATTCTGCTCATTTATGATAAGCAAAGAGCATTTTCAAAACAGTTTTTTGGAAATATGAGCATCGAGGAAAACTTTCATCACGCAGCAAAACAGGCGAATATTGCTTTAGGTTTAGCGATTGTTGAAGCCGCTTCAGAAGGAATAGATTCCACACCGATGGAAGGTTTTGACCCAATTGCACTTGATGAGTTTTTACAACTTTCATCCAAAGGTTTACGAAGTTCAATGTTGTTGGCTTTAGGCTACAGAGACGCAGAAAACGACTGGAATCTTAATCAGAAAAAAGTACGCAAACCATTTGAGGAGTTTGTGACTTTTCTTTAATCATTAATTTTAAAATAAATAATATGAATCATTCAGAAAAAATCGGAACATCCAATAACCACGATAAAACACAAACCACAGAAATTACGGTAAGCGCTTATTACAAAGTACATCCCGAAGACAGACAAATTTTCATTGACGCCGTTATTCCCGAAATGATTGCTGCAAACCAGTTAGAGGGCTGTATTTATTATGCTTTTTCACAGGATTTGACCGATGAAAATACTTTTCATCTTCTCGAAGGCTGGAAAGATAAAGAAGCGTATGAGCACCACGAAAACTCAGAAACATTTTTAAAAGCTTTGAGTACCGTTGTGAAAAATGTTAGAATTATTGACCGAGAAGGTGTTCGTTATGACGTTTCAAAAATTCATATCGACGACCCACGTGGAAAGGTATGATTGTAGATTTATAATTAATTCTTAAATTAATCTAATGAAAAACATCAATAAACTCATTTGGATTTTACTTGCTGGTTTTCTGCTCATTCAATTTTTCAGACCGGAAAATATTAATGTCGGAAAACCTACGCAAGACCTTGTGAATGTTCCCCAAGAAGTCAATACAATTCTCAGAAATTCGTGTTTTGATTGTCATTCTTCGGAAGCCAATTTACGTTGGTATGATAAAATTACGCCTGCGAATTTTTTGGTCAATTCTCATATCAAGGAAGGTCGTGAAGCACTTGATTTTTCAAAATGGAATTCGTGGCCAAAACCTCAGCAGAATTCTACAATTTACTACGCTATTAATAAAGTTTTATCAGGCGAAATGCCGATTCCGAGTTATGCTGCGGTTCATTCTTCTGCAAAATTGGATGAACATCAAATTGAAATTCTTAAAAATTATGCGCTGTCACTTTCTCCAAGAAAAGTTTCAGACAGTTCACAAATCAGTTCGGCGGAAAAGCAATACAGTTCGTGGATTAATGGTGAATTGAAGCATCCAACCGTAAAACCTTCTCCAAACGGTATGCAATATATTCCCGATTACCGAAACTGGAAAGCCATCAGCACGACAGACCGTTTTGATAACGGAACGATGCGTATTATTTTCGGAAATGATATTGCGGTGAAAGCGATTCAGGAGAAAAAAACGAATCCGTGGCCGGATGGAACTTCTTTCGCAAAAACCGCTTGGAAACAAAGAGTCAATAACGATGGAAGTATTGCAACCGGAGAATTTATTCAGGTGGAATTGATGGTAAAAGATGTGAAAAAATATGAAAAAACCAAAGGTTGGGCTTGGGGAAGATGGAAAGGAAATAACCTGAAACCTTACGGAGACACACTTGATTTTGACAAAGAATGTATAGAATGTCACAAGCTGATGGAAAATCGGGATTATGTGTTTACTTCGCCTCTGTATTTGATTTCTCAACTTAAAAAAATTCAGAAATAATGAAAAATATGATTCTATTCTTCGCACTGGCAATCATCATTTCCTGTGAACAAAAATCAAAAGAGTTTCTGAATATCGAGGCATCTGTTCAACAAAATGATGAATTGAAGGAAAATCCTTTGTTGATGAACCCAATCACGTCATCAATTCAACCAAAAGACAGTACAATGTCAACTTTATATGGAAATGAAATTGCTTTTGATTATGCAAAACAACATTCAGATTCCAATTATCCGAAAAATGCAGTTTTATATGAAGTAACGTGGAAGCAAAAGCCCGATGAATTGTGGTTTGGCGGAAATATTCCGAAAGAAATTTATGCTGTTGAGAAAATTACATTTGATAATGATAATTCTGTTTATGAGAGGTTTGAAGGAAATCCTTTAAAGAAAATTCAAATCAAAGAAGCTGAAGAAAAGTTGAGGAAAGATTTTATCATTCATCAGAAAATGGCAGTTTCACCGTGAATATTTTATTTGTATTGCAATTTATGCACCCTAAATTATGGAGTTGCTAACTTTGTTAGGACACAATTCTTATGCTCTTTATCTTTAAGAGTATGAAAAAATCAGAAAAAAATATAGTTTAGAAATAGAAGATTAGACGAAGTCAATTCGAGATCCAAGTAGTATTTATCATTGGAGCCGGGGGAGGTGGAAGTCCTCGTATTGCCCGAGAACTAGAAACAAAAGGGATGATACCCTGTTGCTGAAAATTATTTGAATCAAAACTTTCAGGTTAAAAGCAGTAAAGAGGTCTGGGTGTCTGATATTATGTATATCCGCACAGCTCAAGGTTGGTTGTATCTTACGACAGTCATTGATTTGTTTGACAGAAAGGTTATCGGCTGGTTATTAGAAGGCTCAGGACACTAGTATTTACAACACTCATAGAAGGCATTCGGCTTTAGGAAATTTAACCATAAAAGAGTATCAAAATTTAATGTTTAATCAATCTAAAAATGTAGCATAAAGAGTATATAAATTTTGTTTCAAAAATAGTTGCAAGTTCAATAATCGGCGTATACAGATTTTCGTATATGCCGATTTTTTTGTTTAGATCAATAGAAAGATCAGCAATTTTTTATTAATTGTTTGATACTCTCTTAGAAAAGTATATTTTTGCACTTTCAACATAAAATCAAAGCTGATAGTTGTGTTGTTTTATTGAAAAGCTAAAAACCTACACTGAAAATAAATTAAAGCATAAGCATGAAAAAACAATACAATATTCTCTTATATTCTCGATTCTGATTCTTTCAATCAATTTAAAATAGCATTATTTCTTAGACCAATAAATCAAAAATATTTCACAAGAATTATTTTAATAATCTCCTGAAAATAGTTCAGAAAATAAGGTTCTAAGTAGAAAATATCTGTTTATCAGTATCCTAAGATCGGAAG